>JAYTDA010000342.1:0-3320 GCA_043736155.1 Paracoccaceae bacterium
GTGGTGGTTGACGGCAAGGATGCGGCACAGGTTGCCGAGGAATGGGTCGCGGCAAACCCGGATCGCGTCACCGCCTGGCTGAAGTAACCGGCTGCTGAAGTAATTGCATTGGGCATGGCGGTGTGCTGCCATGCCCAATGCCATCTGAATATGCGGGAAAGTGGGCATGGCCGACCCTGTCATCGAGATGTCTGGCGTCTGGAAGATCTTCGGGTCCGCCGGACAGGTGGCATTGGCCGACGCGAAGGCCGGGGCGTCCAAGGCCGAAATTCTGGCGCGGCACAAATGCGTGGTGGGCATTGCCGATGCCTCAATCTCTGTGCAGCAAGGCGAGATTTTCTGCATCATGGGCCTGTCGGGCAGTGGCAAATCCACCCTGCTGCGCCATGTCAACCGGCTGATTGAACCGACGGCAGGCGATATCCGGGTTTTGGGGCAGGACGTGCGGGCGCTGTCGCCGAAAGCGCTGCGGCAGTTGCGGGCCGAACGGATCGGCATGGTGTTTCAGCATATGGCGCTGCTGCCGCACCGGTCAGTTGAAGACAATGTCGGCTATCCGCTGGAACTGCGCGGCACCCCCAAGGCGACGCGGTGGCAGGTTGCTGCGGAAAAGCTGGCATTGGTTGGCTTGCAGGGCTACGCCGACCGGCTGCCAAAGGAATTGTCCGGCGGCATGCAGCAACGCGTCGGGTTGGCGCGCGCACTTGCCGCAGACCCCGCGATCCTGTTGATGGACGAGCCGTTTTCGGCGCTGGACCCGCTGATCCGCCGCCAGTTGCAGGATCAGTTTCTGGCGCTGTCGCAACGCCTGGGCAAAACCACCCTGTTCATCACCCATGATCTGGATGAGGCGATCCGCGTCGGCAGCCGGATCGCGATCATGAAAGACGGGCGCATCGTCCAGACCGGCACGCCGGAAGAAATCGTGACCAGGCCCGCCGATGACTATGTGCGGGCGTTTGTGCAGAACATCTCGAAACTGGGGCTGATTACGGCCCATACCATCATGGAACCGCTGGCCATGGTGCAGGCCTTGCGGGCTTTTGATGCCGCATCGGCCCCGCGTGCCGCGCCCGGGGCCAATCTTGATGCGCTGATCGGGCTGGCGGCTGGCAGCGATCTGCCGGTTGTCATCGAGATCGGTGGCACTTTGGTCGGCGCCGTCACCAAAGACCGGCTGCTGCTGGCAATCCGCGAGGGGCGATGATGAACGAGAGCGATCTGGTTGCGCGCTTCACCGGCCCCAATGCGGCCTATTATGCCAGAATCTTTGGCACCCTTCAGTCGCGGCCCGGGTTGGCGCTGACCTTCAACCCTGCTGCCGCGCTGTTCGGCCCAGTTTGGGCGGGGATGCGCGGGCTGTCGTTTCTGTTCCTTTTGCTCTGTTTTCTGGATCTTGCGGCCCTGACGCAGGTTACATCGGGCCTTTGGGGTAACACCGACGGTGCCGGTCTGGCGCGGGTCACCCAGTTGGAGACGACGATTGCCAGCCGCCGGAGTGATGCCACCGAGGCTTTGGCCACGGGCAATGCCGAAGCCGCTGCCACGGCAACCAAACTGGCCGATAATCTGCAAAAGGCCGTCGATGTCGCGCGGTCAGATGCGGCACTCAACGCTGATGGTGCCACAGCGCGCGTTCTGGGCGGCGCCGGTCTGCTATTGATATTCAGACTGGCAACCGGGCTGTTCGCCAACAGCCTTTATGAACGTCGCTTCAACGCCTGGCGCGGCAACCAGAGCCTGCCGCACGGCGCGTCGGCCGGGCGCATGATGGTGACCGCAGCCCTGATCGCCGCAATTTACGGCATCACGCTCTATGCGGTAATCGCCGCAGCGCCCCCCGGCTGGCTGACCACGTTTCCGGCAGACAAGGCGCTGTTTGCGAGCGTCGAGGGCTGGCTTGATGCCGGGTTCGTGGCGATCTATGAGGCCGGGCGCGGGGTGTTTGACGGCATTCGCAACGCCATCCGACTGTTGGTCGAGGGGTTCGAGGCGGTGCTGGTCGGCACGCCCTGGCCGGTGGTGATGCTGGTGATCTGCACGCTGGCCTGGCAGTTGGCCGGCCCGCGCGTGGCGATCTTTACCGCCGCCGCATTGGCCTATCTTGGGCTGTTCGGCTTTTGGGAGCTGTCGATGCTGACAGTCGCCCTGCTGGGGGCGGCGTCGATCCTGTGCATCCTGTTCGGTATCCCGCTGGGCATCTGGTTTGCCCGCTCAAAGCGGGCCAACGCCGCAGCGCAACCGGTGCTGGACTTCATGCAGACCATGCCGGCCTTTGTCTATCTGATCCCGGTCATTGCCTTCTTTGGCACGGGCAAACCACCGGGCATCATTGCCACGCTGATCTTCGGCATGCCGCCGGTGATCCGGCTGACCACGCTGGGCCTGAACGGCGTGTCCGACGAGGTGAAAGAGGCGGCGCGGGCGTATGGCGCCACCGAATGGCAGGTGCTGCGCGGGGTGGAATTGCCGCTGGCCAAAGCGTCGATCCTGGCCGGGATCAATCAGACCATCCTGATGTGCCTGTCGATGGTGGTGATCGCCAGCCTGATCGGTGCTCAAGGCTTGGGCTCGGTGGTGCTGCAATCGCTGCAATATGCCGCCAAGGGGCAGGGGTTGCTGGCGGGGCTTGCCATTTTGCTGTGCGCCATGGTGATCGACCGGATCGTGCAGGGCAGCTTTCGCGGCAGGAGATGAGGGGCTGCATGCGCCGACCCCACTGAACCACCCCCGGCTTTACCGGGTGGTGATTTGTCCGCAGGTCAGGCGACCCTGCCGAGGGATACCGACCCTGCCGAGAGATACCGGCGGCCGTTGCAACCGACCTCTGCCCATTGGCGTGCGGTGATGGCGGCTACGGCCTTGGGGTCGGTGGCAACGGGCTGTTCCAGCCAAACAGTCAGGCAATGATCCGGCCACCGCTGTACAGGCGCAGGCTGTCTTGCGGGATGTTCAGCGCCAACGTCTGTCCCGGCACAGTGGCGGCGGCCTGCACCCGCGCCCGGAACCTGTGTGGCCCGTTGGTCAATGCCAGAACTTCGTCGGTACCTTCGTACCAGACGCGGGCAACGGTGCCGGGCAGGGCCACACCGCCGGGCTGGCGGCGCAGGTGTTCGGGGCGAAAGCCGATCTTCAGCCCCGCCGGGTCAATCCCCGGCGGCACCCTGACCGCAAGCGAAGTGCCCTCCACCCGGGCGTGGTCGCCGTCGATCACCGCAGACAGGTAGTTCATCGGCGGCGAGCCGATGAAATAGCCGACATATTCGGTGGCGGGGCGGTCGAACAGGTCGGTCGGGCTGCCGGCCTGAATCACCTCGCCA
>JAYTDA010000343.1:0-1717 GCA_043736155.1 Paracoccaceae bacterium
CTGCGCGGCCAGCTGGCCGTTTTCCAGAAGGAAGATCATGTCGCAGTCGCGCACCGTGGTCAGCCGGTGGGCGATCATGATGATGGTCTTGTCATGGCCGAGGTTGTGCACCGCCTCCATCACCGCCCGCTCGGTCAGGTTGTCGAGCGCCGAGGTCGCCTCGTCGAGCAACAGCACATCGGGGTCGTGATAGAGCGCCCGGGCGATGCCGATGCGCTGGCGCTGGCCGCCCGACAGCCGCACGCCGCGTTCGCCGACCGCAGTCTGGTAGCCTTGCGGCAGATCGCGCATCACAAAATCATGCAGGTTGGCCACCCGGGCGGCGCGTTCGACCGCCGCCATGTCGATGGCGTCCGGGGCGATGCCGAAGGCGATGTTGGCCGCGACGCTGTCATCGATCAGAAAGATCTGCTGGGCCACATAGCCGACAGTGTTCTGCCAGGCCCGCAGATTGGCCGGGGTGATCGCCATCCCGTCCACCCGCAACTGCCCGGTCTGCGGTTCGAGCAGCCCCAGCATCACATCCACCGCCGTGGTCTTGCCCGCCCCGGTGCCGCCGACGATGCCGATGGTGGTGTTGGCCTTGATCGACAACGAAAGCCCCTTCAGCGCCGGGTTTTCGGCATGGGGATAGGCATAATGCACCCGCTCGAGGTCCAGGCTCTGGCGCAGATGCAGCTTTGCCGTCGCCGCAACGGCATCGGCCGGCGCCTTCTGCATGGCCATGATGTCGCGGTGGATCGCGTCCAGCACCATGCCGTTGGACCGCATCAGGGTCAGCGACTGATAGATCTGCTGCACCGCCGGAAACATCCGCAGCGCGGCAAAGGCAAAGACCCCGAGCACCGGCAGCGTGTCGGCCAGATTGCCGCCGTCACGCAGCAGCAGCGTCATGATCAGCGCGATCATCCCGCCAAAGGCGATACCTTCCAGAAGATGCCGCGGCAGTTCGCCGACGATCTGGGCATTGGCGGTCGTCGTGGCCATCAGCCGCGAGGGCTGGCGGAAGCGGGCCAGATAGGCCGCCTCCAGTCCCATCAGCTTGACCTCCTTGATGCCGCCGGTCACTTCCTGGGCGATCTGGAACCGCGCCTTGTTCGCCATCAGACGGGTCTTGCCGATCCGCATCAGATAGCGGCGGACGGTCAGAAAAATGACGACATAGGCGCCGCCAAGGCCGGTTGCCGCGGTCAGCGCCACCGAGGGGTTCACCACGATCAGCAGAACCACCAGAAAGCTCATCGACACCGATTGCGCCAGCAGCCGCATCGCCGGGATCAGCACCCCCGTCACCAGGCTCTGCACTTCGGCCAGCACCGATTTGCCCAGATCGGCGCTGTGGCGGTTCAGGAACCAGACATAGGGCTGGCTCAGATAGCTGGCGAGCAGGCCGGTGCTGATCGAGTGGTTGCGCATCTGGCTGAAGCGGGCAATCGCATACAGCGTCAGCGTCTTGAAGGCGAGGCTGAAGATCACGAAAGCAAAGACCAGCCCGCCAAGAAGGACAAGAAAGGCCCGGTGCGTTTCAAATCCGCTGAGGGCGTAAAGCGTGGACAGATAGGAATTGGTGGTCACCATCTCGGGATTTGACACCACCGCCAGGAACGGCAGGATCGATGCCACCCCGGCCATGTCGAGAAGCCCCATCAGGATGATGAGAACGAGGAGCTGATAGAATCTGAGCCTTTCCCGGTGGTCAAGAAGATCGAAGAGCTTC
>JAYTDA010000344.1:0-12557 GCA_043736155.1 Paracoccaceae bacterium
CGCAACACTGCGAAAACTCATCTCCCTCGCCAACACTCTCGTCACCGAAAACAGGCTTTGGACACTAGAAAAACCTTGACCCCAATACTGATGGCTACCGCTGCCGCTCGCTCACGGCTTGGCTTTCAGCCGGTCAGCATGCCTTGCCCGCACCGCCGCCATGACCTCTTCCAGCGGAACCGTCCGCCGGGTGTCTGCCATCACGGCGTCGTAACTGGCCGCCACTTCGGCGCGCAACCCGTGCGCCACCGCCGCATCCAGGGCTTGCCCACGCCCGCGTCACGCGCACCACTGGACGGCGCAGGGCCACGCGCCTATAAGGCGCCATGGCCCGGATACATGCGATCCTTCACCGAATTACCGGCCCGGCGCTCTGACCCAGAGCCGCCGGGAGGTTTGTTCACCCCAAAATTCCAACATTTCCCCGAAGGACCGCATAGATGTGCGCCGATGTTCCTGACTACCGCGACAGCGTCTTTCTGCCTGAAACCCTGTTTCCGATGCGCGCCGGACTGCCGCAGCGTGAACCCGACTGGCTGGCCCGCTGGGCCCGGCTGGGGGTATACGAGGCTTTGCGGGCCAAGACCGGCCGCCCGGCCTTTACGCTCCACGATGGCCCGCCCTATGCCAACGGCCATCTGCATATCGGCCATGCGCTGAACAAGATCCTGAAAGATATGGTGGTGCGGTCGCAGCAGATGATGGGCCATGACGCCCGCTATGTGCCGGGCTGGGATTGCCACGGGTTGCCGATCGAATGGAAGATCGAGGAGCAATACCGCGCCAAGGGGCTGAACAAGGACGATGTCGATGTGGTGGCGTTCCGGCAGGAATGCCGCAAGTTCGCCGAAGGCTGGATCGATGTGCAGCGCGCCGAATTCAAGCGGCTGGGGGTGGCAGGCAACTGGGACAACCCCTACCGCACGATGGATTTCCACTCCGAAGCGGTGATCGCGGCGGAATTCATCAAGTTCCTGATGAATGGGTCGCTGTATCAGGGGTCCAAACCGGTGATGTGGTCGCCGGTGGAAAAGACGGCGCTGGCGGAGGCGGAGGTGGAGTATCACGACGTGACCAGCCATCAGGTCTGGGTGCGGTTTCCGGTACTTGGTTCAACCATGTTAGCCCCTTTCGTTTTACCTGAGAATCCGGGAGCGCCGACGCCTCATTCTGAGTTCATCAAGCAGCAGTACGTTGGTGTAAATGTTCTAATCTGGACAACGACTCCTTGGACGATCCCTCAAAACCGAGCGATAGCGTTCAACCCGAACATCGCCTATCGTCTTTATGCAATCACCCAAACTCACCCGGAATCCGGATTGAAATCAGTTGAGCATGTGATCCTCGCTGACCTATTGGCGAAAGGTGTTTTTGAGGCTGCCAAGATCGACCCAAGCCTTGTCATCACACTCGATATTGTTCCTGCTGAGCACCTCGGGCACCTTAATTGTGGTCACCCTTTTAGAAGCCGCCCCGACCGTAATGGTGAGTGGGACTATCCCGTCCCCCTCCACCCCGGCGATCACGTCACCGACGACGCGGGCACAGGGTTTGTGCATACCGCGCCTTCTCATGGCGACGACGACTATCAGATGGGTATAAAATTCCGTCTGCCGATGACCCATAACATCATGGAGGATAGTTCGTTTCGCGATGATCTGCCGATGTTTGGTGGCGCTGCTAGGCGCGCTGCAAACTTGACGGAATTGCGTGTTGTAGATCCTGATGGGAAAGAAGGCGGCGCAAACGTCGAAGTCATCAAGCAACTGGCCTATGCCGGGGCGCTGTTCGCCAAGGGCAAGCTGAAACATTCCTACCCGCATTCCTGGCGGTCCAAGGCACCGGTGATCTTTCGCAACACACCGCAGTGGTTTGTCGCTATCGACAAAAAGCTGGATGACGGCATGGGCACCCATGGCGATACGATCCGGCAAAGGGCGCTGACCTCGATCGATACGCTGGTGACATGGACGCCGCAAACCGGTCGCAACCGGCTGCATTCGATGATCGAAGCCCGGCCGGATTGGGTGCTGTCGCGGCAACGGGCCTGGGGTGTGCCGCTGACCTGTTTCGTGAAAAACGGCGCGAAACCGGGTGATGCCGATTTCCTGCTGCGCGATCCGGCGGTGAATGCGCGCGTGCTTGCCGCGTTCGAGGCGGGCGGCGCGGATGTGTGGTATGTGCAAGGATTCAAGGAAAGCACCCTCGGCGGGCTGCACGATCCGCAGGATTATGAACAGGTGTTCGATATTCTGGATGTGTGGTTCGACTCTGGCTCCACCCATGCCTTTGTGCTGCGTGACCGCCCGGATGGCTCCGCCGATGGCATTGCCGATCTGTATCTCGAAGGCACCGATCAGCACCGGGGCTGGTTCCATTCGTCGATGCTGCAAGCCTGTGGCACCAAGGGTCGCGCGCCCTATCGCGGGGTTCTGACCCACGGCTTTACCCTTGATGAAAAGGGCATGAAAATGTCCAAGTCGTTGGGCAACATCATCGCCCCCGCCAAGGTGGTCGAGGAATATGGTGCCGACATCCTGCGGCTGTGGGTGGCGCAAGCGGATTATACCGTGGATCAGCGCATCGGGCCGGAGATCCTGAAAGGCGTCGCCGACAGCTACCGCCGCTTGCGCAATACCTTGCGGTTCCTGCTCGGCAACCTTGCGGGCTTCAGCGAGGCCGAAAAGGTGGAACCGGCCGCGATGCCGGAATTGGAACGCTGGGTGCTGCATAGGTTGGCGGAACTGGATGGCGAGGTTCGCGCGGGCTATAAAGCCTATGATTTCCAAGGCGTGTTCCAGAAGATCTTCGCCTTTGCCACCGGCGATCTGTCGGCGCTGTATTTCGATATCCGCAAGGATGCGCTGTATTGCGATGCCTCCGGCAGCCTGACCCGGCGCGCCGCGCGGACCGTGCTGGATGCCGCGTTCCACCGCCTGACCACCTGGCTGGCCCCGATTCTGGTGTTCACCATGGAAGATGTCTGGCTGTCGCGATTCCCGGGTGAAGAGGGATCGGTGCATCTGCAAGACATGCCATCGACCCCGGTGGCATGGCGCGATGAGGCGCTGGCGGCGAAATGGGCGGCGATCAGGGCTGTGCGGCGGGTGGTGACGGCGGCGCTGGAGGTGCAACGCACCGCCAAGGTGATCGGCGCTTCGCTGGAAGCGGCACCGGTGGTGCATGTCGAGGATGCAGGCATGCTGGCGGCGCTGCAGGGCGTGGATTTCGCCGACCTGTGCATCACATCGGGCATCTCAGTGACCGGCGATCCGTCGCCGGATGAGGCGTTCCGACTGCCGGAAGTGCCGTTGGTTGGCGTGGTGTTTGAACTGGCTGCCGGCGAGAAATGCCAGAGGTGCTGGAAAATCCTGCCTGATGTTGGCAGCCACAGGCATCCGGGCACCTGTGCCCGGTGCAATGCGGCCTTGGGGTGAGGGAGAGTCGGGGTGGACCCCGACCTACGGAGGGGTGAAGCGGCGATGTGACGCCCCGCGTAGGTCGGGGTATACCCCGACTCCCGCCGCCGATTGATCCAGCGCAAAGCGGCCCATGGCGGCCGGTTCTGCCCTGGTACAACCCACAATCAGCACACCCGCGGCTAAGCAGCCAGGTCATATCCACCCTTGCCATCGGCCCGGCACCACGCAAGATGGCGCCATGCCCAGCGCCAGTCTGCCCAGCCCGTTTGGCCGCCTGACCATCACCGAACAGGGTGGCCTGCTGACCGAATTGCGCTGGCACGGCGGCGGCGATGACCGCACTGCAGTTCTGAACCGGGCGGTGGCGCAACTGGCGGACTATTTCGCCGGACAGCGGCCGGTGTTTGACTTGCCTTTGGCCGTAGGCTCGGGGTTTCAGGCGCGGTTCCTGCAGGCACTGATCGCCATTCCGTTTGGTGAAACCCGCGAATACGGCCAGTTGGCCAAGCTGCTGGGGGTGCCACCGCAAGCGATTGGCCAGGCCTGCGGAGCCAATCCGTTGCCGATCCTGATCCCCTGCCACCGGGTGTTGGCCGCCAATGGGCTTGGCGGCTATTCCGGGCCGGGCGGCGTGGAAACCAAGGTGGCACTGCTGCGCCACGAAGGCGCGGCGTCGCTGTTGCTGTGACCGGGGTTGAACCCGTTGCAGCCGCTTGTTACGCGGGGGCAGGCAGGTTCGGGAATTTCCATGACCATCGGCATTCTGTTTGCGGTTCTGGGTGCGGCGTTGCTGCATGCCACGTGGAACGCGATGATCAAGGTCGGCAGTTCCAAGATCGGGGCGATGGTGGTGCTGTCGATTGCCGAAGTGCCGATCGGGCTGGCGGTGGGGTTAAGCCGCCCGATGATGGCGGCGGAAGTCTGGCCCTGGGTGGCGGCGGCGGGCTGCACCCATTTTGCCTACAAGAGCTTTCTGACCTTTGCCTATGACCATGGCGACCTTTCCCGCGTCTACCCGATTGCACGCGGCGTTGCACCGATGGTGGTGCTGCTGGTCGGCGGGTTCCTGTTGGCGGACCGGATCGCACCCGCCGAATATCTGGGCATTGTGATTCTGGGGGCCGGAATCCTGTTGATGACGCGCGGGGTGTTTTCCAGCGGCGAAGAGCGCAAACTGGTGCCGTTTGCGCTGGGGTCTGCCTGTGCCACGGCGAGCTATACAATGCTGGATGGCATGGGGGCGCGGGTGGCGGGCGACGCAATTGCCTATGTCGGCTGGGTGTTTGTGGTCGATGGGCTGCTGTTTGCCATCGGCACCCTGGCCTGGCGCGGCACAGCGATCCTGCCCCGGCGCGGCAAGGACTGGGCGCTGGGGGCGGTGGCATCGGCGGCGTCTTACGGGGCCTATGCAATCTCGGTCTGGGCGATGACCAAGGCGCCGATTGCGCTGGTGGCGGCGCTGCGCGAAACCTCGATCCTGTTTGCGGTGCTGATCGGCTGGCTGGTGTTTCGCGAACGGATGACGGTGGAAAAGGCGCTGTCGGCGGGGTTGATCGTGGCGGGGGTGATGGTGACGCGGTTGTAGAGGGGGAGGAAGACCGACGGAAAGGACCATCGTCACCGCTTTTTGGCAGATTTGGCGGAGACAAATCTGCCAGCGCCTGCCTGCCCGCCATTTTACTGATTGGGGGGCAGGCGCTACAGGGCGCGCCAGCCCAGGCAGGCGCTGGCAGATTGGACGGGTCCGTTTGCTGCACAACGCCCCTTGCCTTGCGGCTTCGCCTTCAGGCAAGAAACCGATGGTGGCCCCACTGGGGCCCCCATCAGACGGTTTCGAAGAAAAAGGGGGTGCAGAACCTACCCGCGCAACCGCCGGTCCGGCACCAGTTCCTGCACAATCCCGGCAAACACCAGATACAGCGATGTGATCACCAGACCCCAGTGTGACCAACTGTTCGGGTCGAAATTGCCCCAGGCCGCCGCCGCCGCAAAGGCGGTCCAGGCCAGTGCCATCGGCAGCGAGATCCATTGCCAGCGTTCGGTCCGCACCGGATGGATGAATTTTAGCCGGGTGAACATCGTCGCCGCCAACAGCACCACGATGCCAAGGCAAATCCAGAACCGCGGCTCCAGCGCGAACAGCACAATTGCCACCATGTTCCAGCAGGCCGGAAAGCCGGAAAAGGAATTATCCTTGGTTTTCATGCGGGTATCGGCGAAATACAGCACCGAGGTGAAGTTGATGACGATGATCGCCGCCCACCCCGTCCACCCCGGCAACAGGCCAGAGGCGAACAGCGCATAGGCCGGGATGAAGACATAGGTCAGGTAGTCGATGATCAGATCCAGCAGCACACCATCGATCTGCGGGGCGTAGGTTTTCACCTGATAGCGCCGCGCCAAAGGGCCATCGATGCCATCGACGATAAAGGCCACCACCAGCCACAGAAACATCAGGCTGTATTTGCCCTCGACCGCCGCCAGCATCGCCAGCATGGCAAACACAGCCCCGGTGGCTGTCAGCAGATGGACCATGTAGGCGCGGTTCAACGAGATCATCGCAATCTCATGTCGCAAAACCGGCGGCGAGGCAACCGGTCATGCAGGTTTCACGCACGCGGATGCGCCCTTTCATAGACTTCCATCAGGCGGGCGGCATCGACAGCGGTATAGGCCTGGGTGGTCGACAGCGAGGCATGGCCCAGGAGTTCCTGAATGGTGCGCAGATCGCCCCCGGCAGACAGCAGGTGGGTGGCAAAGGAATGGCGCATGGCGTGCGGCGTGGCGGTGGCGGGCAGGCCAAGCTGCATCCGCGCCTGTTCCATCACCAATGCAATGGCGCGCGGGTTCAGCGCCTTGCCACGGGCCCCGACAAACAGCGGTGCCGCCCCGGTCAGATCATAGGGACAGGCGGCGCGGTAGGCCTCGACGGCGCGCTTTGCCACCGGGATCACCGGCACCATGCGTTCCTTGCCGCCTTTGCCCCGGATCCGCAGCGCCGCTGGCAGCGGGGCGTCGCTGGCCCGCAGCCCCAGTGCCTCGGATATCCGCAAGCCGCAGCCATACAGCAGCGTCACCACAGCGGCGTCGCGCAAGTTGATCCATTCGGTCTGGCTTTGCATCTCGACGGTGTCGATCATCGCCTTGGCGGCATCGACGGCCAAAGGGCGCGGCAGTTTGCGCTGATACTTCGGGCTGCGCGCCGCCAATACCGCCGTTGGCTCCATGCCGCCATGCTCCGCCAGCCAGCGGTAAAACCCCTTGACCGCCGACAGTTCCCGCGCCAGTGACCGCGCCGAAACCCCACGACCGCGTTCATGTGCCATCCAGCCGCGCAGGTCGGATGATGTCACCGCCGCCAGCGGCCCCAGCCCCGCAGCGCCGCCCTGATGCTGCGCCAAAAAGGCGAGAAACGACAGCAGGTCGGACTGATAGGCCCTGATGGTATTGTCAGCAGCGCCTTGCAGCGCCTTCAGCGCTGCCAGAAAGCCCGCCAGCGCATCCGAAACCGCAGGCGACAGACCAGGCTGTGCCGGGGCGGGTGCGTTCACGACAGCCAGCGCCGCATCGAGCGTTCAAACACCCCGGCAAAGAAAGCCAGCAGGTCAGTGCCCTGATTGGGGCGGAAATGGTGTGGGTCTTCGGCCCCCATCACCAGCATGCCGGGCAGACGCTTTGGCCCCAGATCCAGCCGCATCAGCGCCTCTGACCGGATGAATTCGGCCACGTCGCCATAGATCGCATCGGTTTGCGGCCGGGTCTGGCGCAAGGTCACCGGCCGCGCCGGGCCGGATCGTCCCGCCACCATGTAAGACTGCACAAAGCCGGGTTCGGCAATCGACAGCACATCCCCCAGCTTGCGCAGCGCCGGGTCATCGCCGGTCTGTGCGGTTTCGAGTACCAGACGCAGACAGTCGACCCGCAGGATATCGGCGACTTCGGTGCCAAGGGTGCGCAAGAACCCCTCAAAATCGGCGGGTTCCAGCATCTTCATCACCGCGCGGTGAATCTGGTTGGTGCCAGCGAGGTTTTCATAGGCAGCGGCAATCACCGAGCGGTGGGTATCTTCCAGCCGGTCCAGCCGCGCCTCCAGCCGCTCCATCGCGATGCCGCGCAGGTCAACCACATTGCCGCCGATCGCGCGTTCGTTGGCGACGACCAAGGCCCGCATCAAGCCGTGATCTTCCAGAATGACATCCGGGTCCGCGATCAGCCGTTCACGCAGCTCATCCTCGATCAATGCTGTTTCAGCCATGCCTGCCCCTAACTGCCCGGCCCATTCGGGCCCATGTGCCGGGCTCACCGGCCCTGCTTCGCTCTGACACTACCAGAGGCGCCGGACCCGGCATAGAGTCCTTGCAGGGCAGATGCACCAGCGCGGCAGCGAAGGCACAGTTTCTGCGCCCGACTGATCTCAGGAACTTGCGCCGGAACTTGCGCCGGATGGGTTGCGGTGGCGGGCACAGGGCTGCACTATTGGCTCATGACAGCCACCTTTCCCCTGTTTGACCTATCGCCCGATCAGGGTGACGGCTTTAATCCGGGGGAACTGGTCGGTGTCTTGACCACCGAACCGCTGGGCCGGGTGCTGGATTACCGCGCCCCGGAGGGGGGATGCCAGCTGGGGGCCTTTGTCGAAGTGCCGCTGGGGCCGCGCAAGGTGCTGGGGGTGGTGTGGGGGCCGGGGCAGGGCGGGTTTGATCTGTCAAAGGTGCGGTCGGTGATCCGGGTACTGGATGCGCCGCCGATGTTGCCGGTGATGCAGCAGTTTCTGGCCCGTGCCGCCGATTACACCCTGACCCCGCTGCCAGCGGTGCTGCGGCTGGCGACCCGCGCCCCCGGTCTGGGGGATCCGCCGTCGATGCGGCGGGTCTACCGGTTGGCCGATCAGTTGCCCGACCGGATGACAGAGGCGCGGGGCCGGGTGATTGAAACCCTGCGCGGTTTTGGCGGGTTGGCGCTGACGCTGACCGAACTGGCCGAGGCGGCAGGGGTTGGCACCTCGGTGGTCAAGGGGCTGGTGGCTTTGGGTGCCGTGCGTGAAGAAGAGGCGCCGCGCGATCTGCCCTATCCCCCGCTGTTGCCCGACCGCCCCGGCAAGGCGCTGACCGACGAACAGGCCGCCGCCGCCGCTGAATTGCAGGCGGCGGTGGCCGGGGGCCGCTATGGCGCAACGCTGCTGAAAGGCATCACCGGCTCTGGCAAGACCGAGGTCTATCTGGAGGCGGTGGCGGAATGCCTGCGCCAGGGACGGCAGGCTTTGGTGCTGCTGCCTGAAATTGCCCTGACCGCCGAGTTTCTGACCCGGGTCGAGGTACGGTTTGGCGCGAGGCCGGCCGAATGGCATTCCGGCATCCCGATGACCGAACGGCGGCGCTGCTGGCGGATGGTGGCGACCGGTCGGGCGCAACTGGTGGTGGGGGCGCGCTCGGCGCTGTTTCTGCCGTTCCGCGATCTGGGGCTGGTGGTGGTGGATGAGGAACACGACACCTCGTACAAACAGCAAGACGGGGTGTTGTATCATGCCCGCGACATGGCGGTGCTGCGCGCCTCGCTGTCTTCGGCACAGGTGGTGCTGGCGTCGGCAACGCCGTCGCTGGAAAGCTGGGCCAATGCCGAAGCCGGAAAGTACCGCCGCCTTGACCTTGGGTCGCGGTTTGGTGCGGCCGAACTGCCCGACATGGCGGCCATCGATATGCGGGATCAGAGGCTGCCATCGGACCGCTGGATTTCGCCGGTGCTGCGGGATGCCACCGCAGACCGGATTGCCAGGGGCGAACAGGTGCTGCTGTTTCTCAACCGCCGCGGCTATGCGCCGATTACGCTGTGCCGCGCCTGTGGCCACCAGATCGGCTGCGACGATTGCGATGCAAGGATGGTGGAACATCGGTTCCTGAAACGGCTGATCTGCCACCAGTGCGGCGCGTCAAAGCCGATTCCCCAGGCTTGCCCGCACTGTGGCGTGGCGGGCCGGATGGCGCCGGTGGGTCCGGGGGTGGAAAGGTTGGGCGAGGAGGTGGCGGCGCTGTTTCCCGGGGCGCGGGTGGCGGTGCTGTCATCCGACCTGTTCGGCTCCGCCCGGGCGCTGAAGGCGCAGATCATGGCGATAGCGGGCGGCGAGGCGGATATCATCATCGGCACCCAACTGGTGGCCAAGGGGCATAATTTCCCGCTCCTGACGCTGGTCGGGGTGATCGATGCCGATCTGGGGTTGCAAGGCTCGGACCTGCGGGCGGCAGAGCGGACGTTTCAGCTGATGCGGCAGGTCGCAGGGCGGGCCGGGCGGGCGGAAAAGCGGGGTGCCGCGCTGCTGCAGACCTATCAACCCGACCATCCGGTGATCCGCGCCATTCTGGGTGGCGATGAAGAGGGGTTCTGGCGCGCCGAAGCGGCAGAGCGCAAGGCACTGGGGGTGCCGCCTTACGGGCGGATGGCGGGGATCATCCTGTCGTCGCCCTCGGTGCAGGAGGTGTTCGATTTCGGTGCCGAACTGGCGCGGCGCGACGGGCCGTTGCGCGCGATTGGCGCACAGGTTTATGGCCCTGCCCCTGCGCCAATAGCGCGGGTCCGGGGGCGGCACCGGGTGCGGCTGCTGGTCAAGGCGGAAAAGGGCGTGCCACTACAGGCGGCACTCGCAGAGTGGGTCGGGCAGGTCAAGGTGCCGGGCACTCTGCGGCTGGCGATCGATATCGATCCGCAGAGTTTCTATTGAGGGCGGTCAGGGAGATCAGACACGAATTCTCTACAGAATTCGGGCCGAAATCTGCAGAGATTTCGTTTCGGCGGTCTGTGAACACTCCGGCCACGCAGCTGTGTTCAGCCCTGCAGGGCTGCCCGGCACCGAATGACTGGCAAGAGCAGCCCCTTGACCCTATATTTCCGCTGACAGCAACAGGAGCGCCACATGTTCAACCTTTTCGCCCGGAAATCCGACATGGTTACCGCTGACACTGCCTTGCCGGGGCGCGCCGCGCCTTTGGCCACGGCGGAAACCCATTACGTGCTGCATCGCCCGCTGAAGGCACCGGTGCCTGCGGGTATGGAACAGGCGATGTTCGGCATGGGCTGTTTCTGGGGGGTGGAACGCAAATTCTGGCAAGTGCCGGGGGTCTGGCTGACCATGGTCGGCTATGCCGGTGGCTTTACCCCGAACCCGACCTATGCTGAAACCTGTACCCAGATGACCGGTCACAACGAAGTGGTGCGGGTGATCTTTGACCCTGCCGTGATCAGCTATGACCAGTTGCTCCGCCTGTTCTGGGAAGGGCATGACCCGACGCAGGGGATGCGGCAGGGCAATGACATGGGCTCCACCTACCGCTCCGGCATCTATACCTACACCCCGGAACAGGGTGCGGCAGCCAAAGCCAGCAAGCAAGCCTATCAGGCGGCATTGTCGGCGGCGGGGCGGGGGCAGATCACCACTGAAATCCTGCTGGTGCCGACCTTCTATTTCGCCGAAGACTACCACCAGCAATATCTGGCGAAGAACCCGGGCGGTTATTGCGGCATTGGCGGCACCGGGGTCAGCTGCCCGATCGGTCTGGCGGTCTGATCCGCCAGCCGCCTTGTCCGCTGCACGGGCCGCCGCTTGACCCTGCCGCGCACAGCGCCTAAGCGCGGCGTGACCCCAAGGGAGGACCCGATGCCGACATTCACCGCCCTGACGACATTGCCTGGCAAAGACCCCGCCGAGGCTTTGGCGCTGGCGTTGGAGGATCTGTCGCCGGAACCCTATGGCGTCGGGGTGTTTGAAATCGAGGATGGCTCGGGGCAGTGGGAAGTCGGCGGCTATTTTCTGGAAAATCCCGATGACACCGGTCTGGCGCTGCTGGCCGCCGTTCACGGCGCGCGGCCCTTTGCCATTTCGGAACTGCCGGAGGTCGATTGGGTGGCGCAGGTCAAGCGTGAATTGACGCCGGTGGTGGCGGGGCGGTTCTTTGTGTACGGCAGCCATGATGCCGACAAGGTGCCGGAAGGCTCGGTGGCGCTGCTGATCGAAGCGGCAATGGCGTTTGGCACCGGCCATCACGGCACTACCCTCGGCTGTCTGCGCGCGCTGGACCGGCTGGACCGTGCCGGTGTGGTCGGGCTGAACGTCGCCGATGTCGGCTGTGGCACCGCGGTTCTGGCGATGGCGGCGGCATCGATCTGGCCGAACCCGGCGATTGCCAGCGACATCGACGAAGTGGCGGTGGATGTGGCGCGGGCCAATGTGGCCTGCAACGGGCTGACAGGGCGGGTTGTCTGTATCGAAGCGGCGGGGTTCGACCATCCGGCGCTGTTGGAACGTGCCCCGTTCGATCTGGTGTTTGCCAATATCCTGAAAGGCCCCTTGGTCGATCTGGCCCCGGATATGGGCCGCCATGTGGCGCCGGGGGGGCGGGCGATTCTGTCTGGTCTGTTGAACGAACAGGCTGCCGATGTCATCGCCGCCTATCGCCAAAACGGCTTTACCGTTGCCAATGCAGAGATAATCGGCGACTGGACCACGCTTACGTTGATAAAATAACGATAACGCTTCCTTAATTGCGCCTCATTTTGAACGTAGAACGGCCTCAGGTGGCGTACAGTAATTCGGAGCCTGACAATGGCCGATCCAAACCTCAAAGACTTTTATGTCCGGCTTGGCCGGATCGAAAAAATTCGTCGGAACGGTGGCGGGTTTGAAGCCGTCGGTACCCTTGGCCTGTCCCACCAGTCCCGTGCACAGCGTCGCAGCACCCCGATCTTTCGTCCGGTGCTGGTGGTGTTTCTGGCGGTGATCGGGGTAAAAGGCGTGATCCATCATCAGGTTGGTGGCGAAACCTACAATGCCCGGGTTGAGGCGCTGCGCCAGGGTGTGTCAGTTGACCAACTGGGCGCTTTCATCATGCAGGCGGATCCGCTGACCGCATTTGTTTCGGCCCAGATCAGTGATGTGATGGGCTGACCGAGGCGCAGGCTCTTTGGCCGGTGCGCTGTCCGCTTTGCTGAAAGATACAATATGGGCAATCCGCGCTGATTGATGCGGATTGGTCAACGGATGCATCGGTCCGTCCTGCCCCTGTTCACATTGGTTTTAACAAGTCAAAGGCCGCGCCCGGTTTTATCCGGCGCGGCCTGTTTCTTCGGTATTCCGGCCCGGTCAGGGCC
>JAYTDA010000345.1:0-2798 GCA_043736155.1 Paracoccaceae bacterium
AACCCGAAAGTGAGAACAACTTGTTCTCTGAGCCAATAAAAATCCGCACACCTTCGCCCTGTTCGGTCAGTTCCAGAAATTCGGCGATATCCCGCTTGCGTTCCAGATCGTCGAACAGGTGACGGATCCGGTCCAAATCTTCCGCCGGGCCATCGGCAGACAACAGATTGGCCGATCCACGCACGATCAGCCGTTCGGTCCGTTCGCCCTCATTTTCCCACAGCGCCAGCCCGCTTTCGACCATTTCCCGCGCCAGCCCGTCAATTTCCTGCCGTCGCGCCAGAATCTCATGCCCGATCTTGCCGCGCAGGTCAGACAGCGTCATCCCATCTGCCAGTCCGTTCATGAAGTTCGCCGCCTCGCGCATCGAGGCCGGGGTTTGGCCCAGCGGCGGGGTAAAGACCCGGTTTTCCACATGACCATCGGAAAACACCAGAACCACCAGCGCCCGGTCGGTGGCAAGTGATACAAATTCTATGTGTTTGATTGCGGCTTCGCGTTTGGGTGCCAGCACCAGCGATGCGCCGCGGGTAATCCCCGACAGCGCCGACCCGACCCGGTCCAGCAGGGTGCCCACATCGGAGTCCGGCGTTTTCAACGTGGCATCAAGGGCTTCGCGGTCGGTTACATCCACGGTTGCCACTTCCAGCAGCCCATCGACAAACAACCGCAAGCCGGTTTGCGTCGGGATCCGCCCCGCCGAAATGTGCGGGCTGCCCAGCAGGCCCAGATATTCCAGATCCTGCATCACATTGCGAATCGTCGCCGCCGACAGCTTTTCATTCATCGTCCGGGTCAGGGTCCGCGACCCCACCGGATCGCCGGACTGCAGATAGCTTTCAACCACCCGCCGAAACACCTCGCGGCTGCGGTCGTTCATCTCTGCCAGCAGTTTTGATCCATTGCTCATCAGGGTCCGCCGTTGGGGCATGCCACCTTACAGACGGCAACGCGCCAACGTCAATCGGGGTTGCATCATCATTGTCCCGGTGGGTATCTGGGGCCGACAACCGAAAGGATCAAGCATGCGCCCCTCTGGCCGCCAACTCGATGATATGCGCGCGGTTTCGATTGAAACCGGTGTGATGAAACATGCCGAAGGCTCTTGCCTGATCAAGATGGGCAATACCCATGTGATCTGCTCTGCCAGTCTGGAGGATCGGCCGCCACCGTTTCTGAAAGGCACCGGACAGGGCTGGGTCACCGCCGAATATGGCATGCTGCCGCGCGCCACCCATTCGCGCAACCGGCGCGAAGCCGCCACCGGCAAGCAATCGGGCCGCACGCAAGAGATTCAGCGGCTGATCGGGCGCGCCTTGCGGGCGGGAGTCGACAAACAGGCGCTGGGCGAACGCCAGATCACCATCGACTGCGATGTGTTGCAGGCCGATGGCGGCACCCGCTGCGCCTCGATCACCGGTGGGTTTGTGGCACTGCGTCTGGCGGTGAACAAACTGCTGAAGGCGGGGGATATCCTGTCTGATCCGATCATCGACCATGTTGCCGCCGTGTCCTGTGGCATCTATGCCGGGCAACCGCTGCTGGATCTGGATTATGCCGAGGACAGCGAGGCCGGGACCGATGGCAATTTCATCCTGACCGGTCGTGGCCGGTTGATCGAGGTGCAGATGAGCGCCGAAGGCTCGACCTTTTCCCGCGCCGAAATGGGGGAATTGCTTGATCTGGCCGAGAAAGGCGCGGCGGCTTTGGTCGCCGCGCAAAAGGCCGCGCTGGGATGAGGCACTTTGACGGCGAACGGCTGGTTGTCGCCACCCACAATGCGGGCAAGCTGGCGGAAATCTCGGCCTTGCTGGCGCCTTTCGCTGTCACCGTCAGTTCTGCCGCTGAGCTGGGTCTGGCGGAACCAGTAGAGACGGAAAAGACCTTTGTCGGCAATGCACGGATCAAGGCACATTTTGCCGCCTGCGCCTCCGGTCTGCCCGCTTTGGCCGATGACAGCGGGATCGAGATTGACGCTTTGGGTGGTGCACCGGGGGTCTTTACCGCCGATTGGGCGGAAACGCCAACCGGCCGCGATTTCGGGATGGCGATGGCCAACACCTGGGCCAGGCTGGAGGCCGCGCAGGCGCCCCACCCTCGCAACGCCCGGTTCTGCTGCACGCTGGTTCTGGCCTGGCCCGACGGCCATGACGAGGTGTTTGCCGGAGCGATGCCGGGGCAGATCGTCTGGCCGATGCGCGGGGCACAGGGCCATGGTTATGACCCGATCTTTCAGCCTCTGGGATGCGATGTGACATTTGGTGAAATGGACCAAGCCACCAAGAACCGCATCAGCCACCGCGCCGATGCCTTCCGCAAACTGGTCAAAGGATGCTTTGCATGAAACGGATCTCTTCCGGCTCGCCGTTCGAGGCGACAATGGGCTATTCCCGCGCCGTGGTCAAAGGCGGCTGGTGCTTTGTCTCCGGCACCACCGGTTATGACTATGCCACGATGAAAATGCCCGAGGGTGTGGCTGCACAGGCCCGCAACTGTTTTGCCACCATCGCCGGGGCCTTGGCCGAGGGCGGTTTCACCATGGAGGATGTGGTGCGGGTGCAATATACCGTGGCCAGTGCCGCCTTGGTCGAAGATCTGGTGCCGGTGTTGGGTGAAGTGCTGGGCGAAATCAGGCCAGCCGCCACCATGGTGATTGCGGCTCTGATCCGGCCGGAAATGCTGGTCGAGGTCGAAGTGACCGCCTTCAAGGGCTAGGCGATGAAAGCTGCTGCAATCCATAGCGAACCTGGCAATCTTTCGTGCGCCGCCCCGGACTTGATCCGGGGCCTCCGATCTCA
>JAYTDA010000346.1:0-1641 GCA_043736155.1 Paracoccaceae bacterium
GATGCAATCGCCCGACACCAGTGAACTGACCGCCGATCCGCGCCGCCCCGCCTCGTCATGGATGAATTTGGCTGGCGGCACGATCTCGGCATAGGTCCAGATCGGCCAGGACCGGTCATACATATCCAGCGCCGGGACAAAATCGGTCAGGTCGATATTGGCGCGCCAGAACGCATCGACGGTTCCGACATCGCGCCAGTACGGTACGGTTTCCAGACCCGATTTCACACAGCTGTCGGCAAACTTGTGCGCCACCGCCTTGCCGTTCCTGACAATGTCGGGGATCAGGTCATTGCCGAAATCATGGCTGGAATTCGGGTCTTCGGCATCGCGGATCAAGAGTTCGCGCAGGAATTTCCAGTTAAAGACATAGATCCCCATCGAGGCCAGCGCATGATCCGGGTCGCCCGGAATCGCGGGCGGATCTTTCGGCTTTTCCAGAAACGAGGTGATGCGCATCGATTTGTCGACATGCATGACGCCAAACGCAACGGCTTCCATCCGTGGCACGGTCAGGCAGCCGATCGTTACATCGGCCTTTTGGTCGACATGCTGTTGCAGCATGACCTCGTAATCCATCTTGTAGATATGGTCACCGGCCAGCACCACCACATATTCGATATCGTAACTGTCAACGATATCAATGTTCTGCGTTACGGCATCGGCAGTCCCGAGGTACCATTTGTTTTCGGCGACACGCTGGCTGGCAGGCAAGATATCCAGATACTCGTTGCGTTCGGCCCGGAAAAACGACCAGCCGCGCTGCATGTGGCGGATCAGCGAATGCGCCTTGTACTGGGTGGCGATCGCCATTTTCCGGATGCCGGAATTCAGCGCGTTTGACAGGGCAAAATCGATGATCCGGGCTTTGCCGCCGAAATACACCGCCGGTTTGGCGCGCACATCGGTCAGTTCCTTCAACCGGCTGCCCCTTCCCCCGGCCAGAACAAAGGCCATCGCCTGGGTTGATAGCCTCGTATTCGGTTTTGGCTGCATCTCGTTCCTCCCTGAACAAGCCCCAGCAGGTTAACCCTGCCTGAAAATCACCACCGACAACGGTGGCAGGGTGACCAGCGCCGATTGTGCCTGCCCGTGCCAGGCTTCGCCTTGCGCCACCACGCCGCCCATGTTGCCGCGGTTGCCACCGCCATAGGACGCCGCATCGGAATTCAGCACCTCGTCCCATTGCCCGGCTGCCGGGAAACCAAGACGGTAGCGCCGTTCCACCGGCGTCATGTTCAGCGCCACCACCACCATCGGGTCACCCTTGCCGCCCTTGCGGAGATAGGCATAGGTCGAGGCTTCGGCGTCATTGCTCTCAATCCAGCCAAAGCCTTCGGGCCGCGTGTCGTTCAGGTGCAGCGCCGGGGTGGACCGGTACAGATGGTTCAGATCGCGCACAAAAGACTGCACGCCGCGATGCTGCGGCAGGTCCAGCAGATGCCAGTCGAGGCTCTTGGCGTGGTTCCACTCCATGCCTTGCGCAAATTCGCAGCCCATGAACAACAGCTTTTTGCCCGGATGGGTCCACATGAAGCCATAGTAGGCGCGCAGGTTGGCGAACTTCTCATCCCCGCTGCCGGGCATCTTGGCAATCATCGAGCCTTTGCCATGCACCACCTCATCATGGCTGATCGGCAG
>JAYTDA010000347.1:0-1816 GCA_043736155.1 Paracoccaceae bacterium
GACGTGGCGCTGGTCGGGGATTCGGTGGGCATGGTGCTGCACGGGTTCCCCTCGACCCTTGGCGTGACGATGGAGATGATGATCCTGCACGGGCGCGCCGTGGTGCGGGGGCTGGCGAACGCGATGGCGGTCATCGACATGCCGTTTGGGTCCTATGAAGAAAGTCCGCAGCAGGCGTTCCGCAATGCCGCGCGGCTGATGGTGGAAACCGGCGCCCCGGCGGTGAAGCTGGAAGGCGGCGCCCATATGGCCGAGACGATTGCCTTTCTGACCCGGCGCGGGGTGCCGGTGATGGCGCATATCGGGCTGACGCCGCAGGCGGTGAACACGCTTGGCGGCTACAAGGTGGTGGGGCGCGAGGCCGAGGCGGAGGGCGTGATGGCCGATGCGCGGGCGGTGGAGGCTGCCGGGGCGTTTGCCGTTGTGCTGGAAAAGGTGCCGGTGGGTCTGGCGGCGCGGATCACGCAAGGGCTGAGCATCCCGACGATTGGCATCGGGGCGGGGGCTCACTGTGACGGACAGGTTCTGGTGGTGGATGACATGCTGGGCATGTTCACCGATTTTCGCCCCAAATTCGTGAAGCGCTATGCGGAACTGGGGCAGACGGCGGATCAGGCGATTGCCGCCTATGCCGCCGAGGTGCGGGCCCGGACGTTCCCGGGCGACGCGCATGGCTTTGCCGATGTGCTGGCCTCGACTTCGAAGGCGGGGGGGCCAAAGGCGTGACCCCGGTGATCCTGCGGACGGTCGCCGACCTGCGGGCATTGGTGCGGGGCTGGCGGGCGGCGGGCGCGCTGGTGGGGGTGGTCCCGACCATGGGCGCGCTGCATGACGGTCATCTGAGCCTTGCCCGCGCCGCGCGGCGGGACTGTGGCCGGGTGATCGTGACCATCTTCGTCAACCCGATGCAGTTCAACAACCCCGATGACCTGAAGACATACCCCCGCACGCTGGACACCGATGCCGCCCTGCTGGCAACCGTGCCAGTTGACGTGATCTTTGCGCCGGAGCCGGGTGAGGTTTATCCCGACGGGTTTTCGTCGGTGGTCAGCGTGGCGGGGGTGTCGGAACCGCTGGAAGGCAAGATGCGCCCCGGCCATTTCGACGGGGTGGCGACGGTGGTGACCAAGCTGTTCGGGATGACCATGGCCGACCGGGGCTATTTCGGCCAGAAGGACTGGCAGCAGCTGCAGGTGGTGCAGAAGCTGGTGCGCGACCTGAACCTGCCGATCACCATCGTCGGCTGCGAGACGATCCGCGAGGCGGACGGGCTGGCGATGTCGTCGCGCAACCTGCGTCTGCCAGAGGCGCTGCGCGGTCAGGCGGCTGTGCTTTTTGCGGCACTGTCGGCGGCGGCGGCGGACATCCGCGCCGGGCAGCCCGACCGCATGGCGATCCGCGAGGCGGCGGAAGCGATGCGGGCGGCAGGGTTTGAGCGGGTGGAATACATCGAACTGCGCGATGCGGCGACGCTTGTGCCCTCTGACGACACCGACCGCCCGCGCCGGATGCTGGCGGCGGCGTGGCTCGGCGGGGTGCGGCTGATCGACAACATCGCGGTGTGACGGGCCTGTGGCGAAGAATTTTCGGCGAAAATTCTTCTGGCCGCCGACACGCGCAAGAATGCTTGGCGTCCGGCGGCGATTTGGGCAAAGTGGCACCGCAGGCCTGCTGGCGATATTCCGGCGGCCAAGGGATGTAATCACGCTTCACATACCTATCTGAACCATTGGATTTCAACGGAGGGCAAGATGGCCGATTTCGACGCGCAGATCAGGGAAAGTCAGGATCAGGTGGCCAAGGCGCAGGCCAAGAT
>JAYTDA010000348.1:0-6735 GCA_043736155.1 Paracoccaceae bacterium
TCAGGTCGCAGAACTCCAAATCCGCGCCGCGATCCTCAACCGCTTCACAGCCCTCGGAACCCCAATCACGCAGCGCATGGTATGACGCTCTTCGGGGAAAGGGGAGCTGCGACCCCAACCCGATTTATGCAACAAAGCCGGTGAAACCCACCACTTCTTGCCGCCCGAACCGGTAGGTATTAATGTGGCCATTCGTTCCATTAATGCCAACCCGGCCTTTTTACCCGGACAATGACGGATAAAATCACACCCGCTGCTTAACTTTCCTGAAAACACACGCAGGGTGGGTGCCAACCCACCATCTGTTTTCACCCGAACGGAGGTGGTGGGTTGCACCCACCCTACTCCCCGAATTGGCCTTCGGGCATGATGCCCGACCATTCCGGCTCCACCATTCCCCGTGCACTATCGCGGTGGATCGACGAATAGGGCCAATCCGTCGCCCGCTCCACCAACCCGTGCTTCACCGGGTTGATCCAGCAATAGCGCCTGTGCGCCTCAAGATCGGCCTGATCGCGGATGGGGTGATCCCGGAACCGCCTTTGCCAAATCCCCCGCTCTCCTTTGGCAAGCTTGCTTGCGCTTCGCGGCGCGGCGAGACCGACCGATTTGGCAAACCGCGTCTTGATCGCCTTCCACCGGGTCGCGTCATCGCTGTCGCCCGCTGGCAGCCTCCAGATCGCGTGCAAATGATCCGGCAGCACCACCCATGCCAGAATCTCAAACGGCAATTCGGCGCGAGTCTGTCTGACGGCTGCCCGCAGGTGTTCGATCTTGTGGCACATCAGGCCGCCTCTCCGCCGCGCCAGGGTGACGGTGAAGAAGATTGTGGCACCTGTTGCGTGCGGACGCAGATAGTTGGACATGGCGAAGTGGAGCGGGGACAGGGTTAACGAAACCTCGTGGGAGATGCCGAAAAATGCGTAGGGTGGCTGCCAACCCACCGCCCAATCAGCCCCATTCCCTAAAAAATCCTTAACGCGCCCCGCTAACCCTTTGAAGTCCCACACCGCGAAAATGTCCCGGCCCAGGACATCCCGCTTACCCCGCCATCGCCACCCTGAACCGCACGCCAAACAACGGCATCTCCTCCAGCCCCATCGCGCGGTAGGCTTCCTGCGCCCCTTGGTTCCCCACCTGGGCGCTGATCGTCAGCCCCTCTGCCCCCTCACCCCGGCTGACCTCTGCTGCCGCTGCGATCAGGGCGCGGCCGATCCCGGCCCGTCTGCGCCATTCGACGACGAACAGGTGGTGGATATCGTGGCTGGCACCGCCACTGACCAGATTGGGGCGCGGCAGGATCAGGGCATAGCCGACCAGCCCTTCCTCTTCGGCAGCGACCAGCACCTGGCCAAGGCCAAGGCCGAACAGCTGGTGGTGCAGCACGGGCAGGCTGGTGGTGGCCACTTCACCATGATACTGCGCCAGTGCGCGCAGCATCGCCAGCACTTGAGGTGTGTCATGCGGGGTGGCGGGGCGGATGGTCGGGGGCATCATAGGCTCCTTGGGGTTTTGGGCCACAAGGCAGCCGAACGTCCACCTTGCGGCGGATCACGGGTCGGTTCGGGGATTGCGAAACTGACCGGCCGCCTAAAGGGGCTCGGTAAAATACCACGGGGCGGGGCGGGTCAGTCTGGTCATGCGGACTGGATAGGGGCAGTGCGACCCGCTGTCAACGGACTGGCGAGGCCAGTGACTTCATGGCATGAAAAGGCGGGTAGCGGCAGGGGGACAGATCATGGCGTTTGGCAAGGGGCATCACCTGCATCTGATCGACGGCTCTGCCTTCATCTTTCGCGCCTACCATGCGCTGCCGCCGTTGACGCGCAAGTCCGACGGGTTGCCTGTGGGGGCGGTGGCGGGGTTCTGCAACCTGATCTGGAGCGAGCTGTCGGTGGTCGGCAGCAAGACCGCCGCAACCCACATTGCCGTGGTGTTCGATGCCGGTGCCCATACCTTTCGCAACGACATGTATGACCAGTACAAGGCGAATCGCCCGCCGCTGCCCGAAGACCTGCGGCCACAGTTCCCGCTGACCCGCGCTGCCACCCGCGCCTTCAACGTCGCCTGTATCGAGATGCCGGGCTATGAGGCCGATGACATCATGGCAACGCTGGCGCTGCAGGCGCAGGCGGCGGGTGGGGGCTGTACCATCATTTCATCGGACAAGGACCTGATGCAGCTGATCGGCCCCGGCATCGACATGTTCGACCCGATGAAGAACCGCTCGATCGGCCCGGATGAGGTGTTTGAAAAGTTCGGCGTTGATCCGGGCCGGGTGGTTGATGTGCAATCGCTGGCAGGCGACAGCGTGGACAATGTCCCGGGTGCCCCCGGGATCGGGCTGAAAACCGCGGCGCTGCTGATTCAGGAATATGGCGATCTGGACACACTGCTGGCGCGGGCGGCAGAGATCAGGCAACCGAAGCGCCGCGAGGCTTTGGTAGACAATGTGGCGCAGATTTTGCTGTCGCGCCAACTGGTGCAGCTGAAACGCGATACCCCGGTTCAGGTCGGCCTGGATGAGTTGGAGGTGCGCCAGCCCGACCCGGAAACCTTGCTGAAATTCCTGGCAGAGATGGAGTTTCGCACCCTGTCGGCCCGCATCGCCACCAAGCTGAAGGTCGCAGCCCCGGTGATATCCGAGGGCAAGGGCTACGAGGTGGTTGGCGCCCATGGAGAAACCGCAAGGCCCGAGGGCCTGCCCTTCAATCCCGATGGTTATACTTGCATCCGCGATGCGGAGACCCTGACGCACTGGATCACCAAGGCGCATGAACGCGGCTATCTGGCGGTCGATACCGAAACCACCAGTCTGGATGAAATGCGCGCCGAGATCGTGGGGATTTCGCTGAGTTCCGAGGCGGGTACCGCCGCTTATATCCCTGTTGGCCATCGCAAGGGGGCGGGGGATCTGTTCGGGTCAGATGCTTTGGCCGAAGGGCAGATGCCGCTGGATCAGGCACTGGCGCTGCTGCAGCCGCTGCTGGAAGACCCGGCTGTGCTGAAAATCGGCCAGAACATGAAATATGATGCCAAGATCTTTGCCCGGCTTGGCATCCGCGTCGCCCCGATCGATGACACCATGCTGATGTCCTATGCGATGCATGCCGGTCTGCATAACCACGGCATGGATCATTTGTCGCAAACCTATCTTGGCCACAAACCGATTCCGATCAAGGCGTTGATCGGGTCTGGCAAGAGCGCCGTCACCTTTGACCGGGTCGCCATTGATCTGGCCACCCGCTATGCCGCCGAAGATGCTGATGTGACCCTAAGGCTGTGGCAGCATTTCAAACCGCTGTTGCACCGGGCGAAAGTCACCACGGTCTATGAAACCCTGGAACGCCCGCTGGTGCCGGTGTTGGCCGAGATGGAGATGGCGGGTATTCAAGTGGACCGCGATACGCTGAGCCGGATGTCCAACGCCTTTGCCCAGAAAATGGCGGCGCTGGAGGCAGAGATTCACGCGCTTGCCGGTAGCCCGTTCAATGTCGGATCGCCCAAGCAACTGGGTGAGATCCTGTTTGACAAGATGGGCCTGCCCGGCGGCGAAAAGGGCAAGACCGGGGCCTATGCCACCGGGGCCGATGTGCTGGAGGATCTGGCCACCGAACACAAGCTGCCCGGAGTGGTGCTGGACTGGCGGCAACTGTCGAAACTGAAATCGACCTATACCGATGCGCTGCAGGACCATATCAACCCCGAAACCGGGCGGGTCCACACCTCCTATTCGATCTCTGGCGCGGTGACCGGGCGGCTGGCCTCCACCGATCCCAACCTGCAAAACATCCCGGTACGGTCGGAAGAGGGGCGGCGCATCCGCGAAGCCTTCGTGGCACCCAAGGGCAAGGTGCTGGTATCGCTGGACTATTCGCAGATCGAATTGCGCATTCTGGCCCATATCGCCGATATCCCGGCACTGCAGGAAAGTTTCCGCCTGGGGCTGGACATCCATGCCATGACCGCGTCGGAAATGTTCAATGTGCCGCTGGACCAGATGACACCCGATATCCGCCGTCAGGCCAAGGCGATCAACTTTGGCGTGATCTACGGCATTTCCGGCTTTGGCCTCGCCCGCAACCTGCGCATTCCCCGGGCCGAGGCGCAGGGGTTTATCGACCGGTATTTCGAGCGGTTTCCGGGGATCAAGGACTATATGGCCACCACCATCGCCTTTGCGCAAAAGCACGAATTTGTGCAGACCCTGTTTGGCCGCAAGATCCATACGACAGAGATCAACCAGAAAGGCCCGGCGCAGGGCTTTGCCAAACGCGCCGCGATCAATGCACCGATTCAGGGGACGGCGGCGGACGTGATCCGCCGGGCGATGATCCGGATGCCTGCCGCGATCAGGGGCATCCCGGCGAGGATGCTGCTGCAGGTCCATGACGAACTGCTGTTCGAGGTCGATGAAGCGGCTGCGGCAGATCTGATTGCCGCTGCGAAAGCCACGATGGAAGGCGCAGCCCATCCGGCGGTGAAGCTGAAGGTGCCGTTGATTGTCGAAGCCGGGCAAGGGCCGAACTGGGCCGCGGCGCATTGATGACGCTGCCGTTTGATACCCCGGCGGCCTTTGCCGCATGGCTGGCCGAACACCATGCGACCGAGCGTGAAGTGCTCGTTTTGATGTACAGAAAGGACAGCGGTATAGCCAGCATCACCTGGGAACAGGCGGTGATCGAAGCGCTGGTTTGGGGCTGGATCGACGGGGTGAAGCGGTCGGTGGATGCTGTCAGCTGGGTGCAGCGTTTCACCCCGCGCCGGGCGAAAAGCGGCTGGAGCCAGCGTAACCGCGACCATGCCCTGCGGCTGATGGCTTCGGGGCGGATGCAGGCACCGGGGCTGGCGCAGGTCGAGGCGGCAAAGGCGGACGGGCGGTGGGATGCGGCCTATGCCGCCAAGGATTTCCAGATGCCGGAGGATTTTCTGGCGGCGCTGGCCGGGGCTTCGGCGACGGCACAGGCGCTATTTGCTGGACTGAACCGGCAGAATCAGTTTGCTTTGTACTATCGGCTGACCAGCGCCAAGCGGATTGAAACGCGGGTAAAGCGGGTTGCGGCGTTTGTCGCGATGATGGAGCGCGGCGAGCGGTTTTATTGACGGGGGAAAAGAAAGAGCCTCCGGCGGGGATATTTTTGAACAGAAAATGAGTTGGGGTCAGGTTGCGGGTTGGGTCAGGCGGGCTACAATGCGGCGGACCATCGGAGCCACCACCAGCACGACCGGAAAGGCGATGGCCCAGCAGATCACCCAGTTGGTCATCCAGATCTGCAGGAAGTGGTCAGCGAGGCCAAGGGCGCGCAACGTTGACAGGCCAGAGACCATTAAAGACATGAAACAGCTGAGAAAGAAGCCAAACAGGATCGGGGCCGCGCGGGGTGGAAACATCGGGTTCTCCTTTTGCCCGCCACCATGGCGCAGAGCGGTGACGGAGAAAAGGGGCGCGGCGCACAGGGCCAACATGCGTTCGTCGGTTCTGAGCGAATCGGCGGGTCCGGGCGGATCGGCGGCTCACGCTAGGTCCGCTGACAGCATGACCGGAAAGAACCGCCCGCCGGACCACAGGCCGAACCAGTTCCGCCTCTGATGCCGCTCATGGCAGCACAGTTCGATCATCCGGTAAAAGCTCTTGCGGTCGATCAGCGCCTCGAGGTTGCGGCGGATGTGGATATAGGGCGCGGGTTCGCCATCCTGGGCAAAGGCCATGCGCAAGGGGTGGTCGGGACCGGCAGTGGCCTGATCGCCGGTCTGGGTGGTGAATGTCAGGCTTTGGTCGCGCCCCGACCCCTCAGCCGTGAAATCCACCGCGACAAACGGCGCGTCATCCACCCTGATTCCCACCTTTTCCACCGGGGTGACCAGAAAATAATCGTCACCTTCTCGGGTCAAGATGGTGGAAAACAGCCGCACCAGCGCCGGGCGGCCAATCGGGGTGCCAAGGTAGAACCAGGTGCCGTCGCGGGCGATGCGCATGTCGATATCGCCGCAAAACGGCGGGTTCCAGCGCTCGACCGGCGGCAGGCCGCGCGTCCCGGCCCCCGCCCCTGATGCGGCAGTTGCCGCTGCGGCGAGGCTTTCAGCTGAAGGTTTCACGATCATTTGTGGCAACTCACGCTTTGCTGTTTGTGCTGGGGCAGGTAGTCCGGTCTAATGCAAAGGCTACAACCGGAACGGAGAGATGTCATGGTGCAAGCAGCAGACCTGGTGGACCGGATCGAACAGCTGGGCGAACAGCTGGCTGCAGCGCGTGCCAGCATCAACCGCCGGTTCATCGGTCAGGACAAGGTGGTGGACCTGACATTGGCCGCCCTGCTGTGTGGTGGCCACGGGTTGCTGGTGGGCTTGCCGGGCTTGGGCAAGACCCGGCTGGTCGATACCCTGTCGACCGTCATGGGGCTGAAGGGCAGCCGCATTCAGTTCACCCCGGACCTGATGCCAGCCGATATTCTGGGGTCGGAGGTGCTGGATACCGCCGCCGATGGCTCCCGCGCATTCCGCTTCATCGAAGGGCCGGTGTTTTGCCAGTTGCTGATGGCGGATGAGATCAACCGCGCCAGCCCCCGCACCCAATCTGCCCTTTTGCAGGCGATGCAGGAACGTGAGGTAACCATCGCAGGCCAACACCGCCCCCTTGGCCGCCCATTCCATGTGCTGGCCACGCAAAACCCCATCGAACAAGAAGGCACTTATCCCCTGCCCGAGGCGCAGTTGGATCGGTTCTTGTTGCAGGTC
>JAYTDA010000349.1:0-3039 GCA_043736155.1 Paracoccaceae bacterium
GCCGACGTAGCCCGCGAACGAGCCGATCACGACGCCGATCACCAGTGCGGCCAGCAGCACCACCACCATCGCCACCAGCGAGGTGCGCGCGCCGCCGATAATCCGGCTGTACATGTCGCGGCCAAGATAATCGGTGCCCAGCCAGTTCGCCCAGGATGCGGGGGACAGGATCACAGTGTAATCCTGCGCTGACGGGTCATGCGTCATCAACAGCGGCGCGAACAGCCCGATCAAGACGAAGATCAGCGCCGGGGTCAGGATCAACCATGGCCAGTTTTTCATCGCTCACGCTTTCCGGGGTCGGCGCAGGCGCGGGTCGGCCAGCATGGCGGCGATATCGACGATCAGGTTGACCGACACGAAGAACACCACGAACAGCAGCAGCACCGCCTGCATGCCGATGAAGTCGCGGAACCGGATCGCCTCGATGAAAAAGGCACCAATACCGTTCAGGCCGAACACCCGCTCCACCACGATGGCCCCGATCATCATCAGGGTGAACTGTGCGCCAAAGGTGGTCATGTAGGGGATCAGGATATTCGGCAACGCCTCGCGCAGCAGCACCGCCCGGCGAGTCAGGCCCTTGGCGAAACCGGTGGTGGCAAAGGGGCGCGACATCGCCTCTTGCAGGTTCACGCGTACCACGCGGGACAGCACCGAGCCCGGGAACAGGGCGATGGTGATCCAGGGCAGCAGCCAGGAGGTGAAGCCGGCGACCCCAAAGGTCGGCACCCAGCCCAGCATGACCGAAAACACGATTGTGAGCATGGCGGCGACAAAGAAATTCGGGGTCGAGGCCCCGATCAGCGCCACCCCGTGCAGCACCTTGTCAACAATGCCACCATTCGACACCGCCCCCGCCAGCCCCAGCACCAGCGACAGCAGCAACGCCAGTACGCCGCCGCCTGCCAGCAGCGCCAGGGTTTTGGGGATGCGCACGGCAAATTCCTCGGACATCGGCTTGCCGGTGCGCAGGGAAATCCCGAAATCGCCGGTCAGCGCATCGCCCAGCCAGCGGAAATAGCGTACCGGCAGCGGGTCGTTCAGCCCCAGTTCATCGGCGATGCGGGCGATCATCGGGCCATCTGCCCCCGCGCCCGCCGCCCGTTCGGCGATCAGCGCGGCCACGTTACCCGGCGCGGCGGCCACCAGCGCAAAGGTCAGCGCCGTGGCCGCCAGCATCAGCAGCAAGGCAAGACCCGCCCGCCGCAGGAACATGCGTTGCATCAGTCCTGCCCCCCTTTGCTGCCGTTACGACAGGGTGATGGCCTTGAACGGCAGGTCATAGTCGGTGGCGGGCAGGCCGAAACCGGTCACGCGCGGGTTGACCGCCCAGATCCGCTGGCTGACCACCAGCGGGCAGGCTGCGGTATTGCTGCTGATCCAGTCATAGACCGCCTGCATCGCCGCCTCGCGGGCATCGCCCCCGGCATCCAGTGCGGCCAGAACCACCTTGTCCAGATCGTCAGAGACATAGATTTTGCCATCCGGCCCGGTATCTGCCGCCGTCACGAATGACGCGCCCAGCGAGCCATGCGGGTCATAGGGGGCGCCGTAGGTGGCAAAGAAGGTCAGGTCATATTCGAACTTCGGGCGGCGGTCGTGGATCGTGGCGGTATCGACGGACGAGATGTTCACCGCGAACCCCACTTCGGTCAGTTGCCCCTGAATCATCTCGGCAATCCGGCGCGATCCGGGAAACGCCTCGTCCGACACCAGAAAGTCGATCATCAGCGGTGCGCCGTCCTTGGTCCAGCCGCTCGCATCCCCCGCCCAGCCGCCCGCCGTCAGCGCCGCCTGTGCAGCCGCCACATCACGCGCGGGAACCGGGATGCGCGCGCCCGCCGTGGGAACAGTCGTCGGGAAGATATTCACGGTCGGGTCGGCGTAGCCTTCGAACAGGACCGCGGCCACCGCCGCCCGGTCCACTCCGACAAAGATCGCGTCGCGCACGGCCTTGTCCTGCATGATCGGCGATTTCGGCGAATAGCCAAGGATCGTGGTGGCAGTGCCGGGTTCGGCCACCACCGTCATCCCGTCGGATTTCAGCGCCGAGGCGCGGCGCGGCGACAAGGGTGCCACCCAATCGCCGCCGATCACGTCCAGATCACCGGCGCGCAGGCCGTTGGCGCGGGCCAGTTCGTCCGGCACCACCAGCAATTCCATGCGCGGGAAGGACGGCTTTTCACCCCAATAGGCATCGTTGCGCAGCAGCACGGTCCTGGTGCTGTCATAGCTTTCCACGATCCACGGGCCGGTGCCGATCGGGGCGGTCTGTTTGCCTTCGGCGTCAATCGCCTTGGGTGACAGGAACCGCACCGGGCGCACGATGGTCAGTTCCAGCAAGGCGGAGGCCACCGGGCGGGTCAGCTTGACGGTGATCTTGTTCGGCGCATCCTTGACGATGCTGTCAAACGCCGCGGAAATCCCGATCCACGAGAAATCGGCCACCCCCATCCAGCGTTTCAGGTTGATCTCGGCCGCATCGGCATCGAACGGCGTGCCATCGCTGAACATCACGCCTTCGCGCAGATCAAAGCTGATCGAAAGCCCATCCCCGGCCACCGCCCAGGCCGTCGCCAGACCCGGCTCCAGCGCGCCACCGGGGCCATAATGGATCAACCCGTCAAACACCACGGTATAAGAGGACAGGGTGGAGACGTTCTGCAACAGATCCAGATCGCCGGTTTCACCGGCAATGGCGACCTTCAGCGTATCATGCCCCTCGGCCAGCACGATCCGGGGCAAGGTGGCAAACAGCGTGACCCCTGCCGTTCCGGCAAGGAAAGACCGACGGTGCAGTTTGAGCATGGCAGACCCCTGTTGGTGTGTTTGGCTCAAGCCTAGCAGGTGCGGCGTTATTGTATAGATATGACTGATGTCGATGGCGTAACCGCCCGGCATGCGTGAAAGCCGAGTTGGCCCCGGAACGTGTCAACGACTTTGAGACATCGGGGTTTTGGGTTTAGGCTTGGGTTGCCTCCGGGTTTTTGGGCGGATTGATCCTGACAGCGGTCGGGATTTGTGGCGGTCTGGGGT
>JAYTDA010000350.1:0-1856 GCA_043736155.1 Paracoccaceae bacterium
CGCAAGCTGCCGGCCGCCGCGCCGGTCCCGGATCCCGACCCGACAGCGAAACCTGCCGCGGTGCTGGCGCTGGCGGCAATCGTCAAGAACGAGGGGCCCTATCTGCTGGAATGGCTGGCCCATCACCGCCTGCTTGGGATCGAGCGGTTCTTCATCGCCGACAATGACAGCGACGATGGCTCGACCGATCTTTTGGCGGCGCTGGCCGCCGCCGGGTTGATCACCCATATCGCTTTTCCGGGCACACCGGGCGCTGCGCCGCAATTGCCGGCCTACCGGCTGATCCTCGACCGGCACGGCGCGGCGGCAGAGTGGTTCGCCTTCATCGACGCCGATGAATTCATCCGTCCGCTGCAAGCGACGGTCTCGCTGAGCGATTGGCTGCGCGGTCAGCCTGACCGGGTGGGGGCGGTGGTGCTGAACTGGGCGGTCTATGGTTCCGCCGGGCGCGACCGGCCCGGGCGCGGGCTGGTGCAGCGGCGCTTTCCGCTGCGCTTTGCCGATCAGACCCGGGCGAACCTGCACTACAAGACCCTGCTGCGCCGCAGCGCATGGCAGGCTTTGTCCGGCAATCCGCATCATTTTCACCTGAAACCCGGCTGGTCCCATGTTGATTCTGCCGGTGCGGCACTGGTTCCGGGCGAACGGCCGGGCAAAAGCCCGTCGGTGGTCTGGGGGGCCTTCCGGCTGGAGCATTACATGTTCAAATCGCGGGCAGAGTTCATCCACAAGAAGATCGCCCGCGGCCGTGCCACCCGCTTTGACGCGTTGCGGACCGAGGAGATGTTCGAGGGCGCCGGCAATGCGCGGCTGCAGGATCCGGCCGACGATGCGGTGATCCGCGCGGTCAAGCGCGAGATGGAAGCGATGCGACGCCTGATTGCCGACCTCGACCCGCAGTTCCGCGACATGGACAAGCGGATCGACGATCTGGGGCCAACGCTGCCGGACGCCACCGGCTGAAAACGACCCTGCGGCAAAACACCCGGCCCCTTGCGGCTCCGGGCGGAATACTCCACTAATCCAGCGAAACCTGCGCCCCTGTCGGCGCCGCCAGTCAAGAGTTTGCCCATGCCGGATGCTGTTGCCAGACCCACCGAAGACATCTCGGTCCGAGAGGTGTTCGGGATCGACACCGAGATGAAGATCAAGGGCTTTGCCGAGGTCGGCGACCGGGTGCCGGCCATCGACCCGACCTACAAATTCGACCCGGACACCACTTTGGCTATTCTCGCCGGTTTTGCCTATAACCGGCGGGTGATGATCCAGGGCTATCACGGCACCGGCAAATCCACCCATATCGAGCAGGTCGGCGCGCGGCTGAACTGGCCGACGGTGCGGGTCAACCTCGACAGCCACATCAGCCGGATCGACCTGATCGGCAAGGATGCGATCACGCTGCGCGATGGCAAGCAGGTGACGGAATTTCATGATGGCATCCTGACCTGGGCGCTGCGCAATCCGGTCGCCATTGTCTTTGACGAATACGACGCCGGGCGGCCCGACGTGATGTTCGTCATCCAGCGGGTGCTGGAGCATGACGGCAAGCTGACCCTGATGGACCAGAACGAGATCATCACCCCGCACCCGTTCTTCCGGCTGTTCGCCACCGCCAACACCGTTGGTCTGGGCGACACCACCGGCCTCTATCACGGCACCCAGCAGATCAACCAGGCGCAGATGGACCGCTGGTCTCTGGTCGCCTCGCTCAACTATCTGTCACATGATGCCGAGGCCGCCATCGTGCTGGCCAAAAGCCCGCATTACAACACCGACAAGGGCCGCAAGATCATCAGCCAGATGGTCACCGTCGCCGACCTGACCCGCACCGCCTTTATGAACGGCGATCTGTCGAC
>JAYTDA010000351.1:0-1585 GCA_043736155.1 Paracoccaceae bacterium
GCGTTCGTCATAGGTCATCACCACCCGCAAGGCTTGCAGCGGGGCATTGCGGCGGATGGAGCGGGCGGGGAGCAGGCTGGGCATAGGATACTCGTTTTCTATGGGGTCCGTCCGGTTTCAATTCACCGTCAACGTCAGCAACCCGCGCCGGTCTTCGGTGCCGGGCAAATGCGCTGCGACCCGCGTTTCCAGCCCGAAGCCGAGGTCGGGGAAATAAAGCCAGCGTTGGGTCAGGGTCGCTGTGCCGGTGCCGGTTGCCGCCTCCACCGGGATCACCCGGTATTGGCAGCCCGACAGCGTGACCTCCAAGGAATCAAGGAAGGTATAGGTCGCCTGATAGCGACTGCGTTCCGGCGGCGGCATCACTTCGGTGCCAATATCCTCGCTGCGCGACTGGCTGACCTGAGTGTTCCAGCTTTTGCCCGGTTTCGGCACCGGCGGGCGGCCCGCAAACGTCCAAGTGTAGCGCGGATAGCCGCCGCCCACCGTCTCTTGCGTGTTGAAATGGAAATCGCCCTGCGTTTCGTAGATGCCCAGGACGGCAAGCCGCATGTCGCTCCACTCGTCCGCCACCGCCGCATAGTTGATCCGCACCTTGTTGCCCTCGCGCACGGCAACTCCGGCGCGGCCATCTTCGCGGCGGAAATGCACCCCGGAACCGAGATCGTCGGCCACGACGCAGCGGGCTTCGGCAGGGGCGGCGAGGCTGACAAGCAGCAGCGACAGGGTGAGGATGCGGTGTTTCATCGCCCGAACCTGCACCGGCACCGAGGGTGTGGCAATGGGCATCGGCGCGCTTTCAATACAGGAAATATCGTTGCGCCAGCGGCAGTTCTGTTGCCGGTTCGCAAGTGATCAGCGCGCCATCTGCCCGCACCTCATAGGTCTCCGGGTTCACCTCGATCAGCGGCATAGCGTTGTTGTGGACCATGTCGGCCTTGCCGATGGTGCGGGTGTTTTCCACCGCAACCGTCTCTTTGGCCAGCCCCAGCGCGCCGCGCAGCCCGTCAGCTTGTGCAGCCGCCGAAATGAACAACACCGCCCCGCGCTCCACCGCCCGCCCATAAGCCCCGAACATCGGGCGCGAACAGACCGGCTGCGGGGTGGGGATCGAAGCGTTGGTGTCGCCCATCTGCGCGCAGGCAATGGTGCCGCCAACCAGCACCATCTCGGGCTTGGCCCCAAAGAACGCCGGCCACCACAGCACCAGATCAGCGCGCTTGCCGACCTCGACGCTGCCGATATGGCGGCTCATTCCCTGCGCGATGGCCGGGTTGATGGTGTATTTGGCGACATAGCGTTTGGCACGGGCGTTGTCGTTGTCGCCCTGTTCTTCGGCCAACCTGCCCCGCTGCACCTTCATCTTGTGCGCCGTCTGCCAGGTGCGGGTGATCACCTCGCCGACCCGACCCATGGCTTGGCTGTCGGAGGACATGATCGAAAACGCCCCCATGTCGTGCAGGATATCCTCTGCCGCGATGGTTTCCCGCCGGATCCGGCTTTCGGCAAAGGCCACGTCTTCGGGGATCGACTGGTCGAGATGATGGCAGACCATCAGCATGTCGAGATGTTCTTCCAGCGTGTT
>JAYTDA010000352.1:0-8315 GCA_043736155.1 Paracoccaceae bacterium
GCCGGTCCTCTCCAATCTGCCAGCGCCTGCCTGGGCTGGCGCGCCCTGTAGCGCCTGCCAAGCGGCAGGCAGGCGCTGGCAGATTTGTCTCCGCCAAATCTGCCCAGAAACAGCAGGTGCAGGACGTTCACCCATCAAGTTCGGGATGGAATGACGGGAAAATTGTGGGGTAAAATAATACCTATTTTCTAACCACCTGATTTATCACAATAATAACCGGATAATTCCCCTTGAATCCCTCACCCATATCGCTAGAAAGCACCATCCGGCAAGGCAACCCCTCGCCGCTTTGAAACTGACCATCCAAGACAACGGGTACCCTATGAAAACCTTTACCGCGACTCCGGCGGATATCGACAAGAAGTGGATCCTGATCGACGCCGAAGGCGTGGTTCTGGGCCGTCTTGCCTCGATCGTCGCCATGCGCCTGCGTGGCAAGCACAAGCCGTCGTTCACCCCCCACATGGACATGGGCGACAATGTCATCATCATCAATGCCGAAAAGGTGCAGATGACCGGCAACAAGCGCGAAGACAAGCGCTACTACTGGCACACCAACCACCCGGGCGGTATCAAGTTCCGCACCGCGGCGCAGGTGCTGGATGGCGCTTACCCAACCCGCGTCGTGGAAAAGGCGGTGCAGCGGATGTTGCCGGGTGGCAAGCTGAGCCGCCAGCAAATGACCAACCTGCGGATCTATGCCGGTGAGGGCCACCCGCACGAGGCGCAACAGCCCGAAGTGCTGGACGTCAAGCCGCTGAACCCGAAAAACACCCGGAGCGCATGAGCATGGACGAGATTAAATCGCTTGACGGGCTGAAGTCTGCCGTTTCCAACACCGCTGCTGCGGCTGTGGTGATCGCACAGGCCCCCCGTACCCCGATGCGTGATGCCCAGGGCCGCGCCTATGCCACCGGCAAACGCAAGGATGCGGTGGCCCGGGTCTGGATCAAGCCGGGGTCCGGCAAGGTCGTGGTCAATGGCAAGGTGATGAAAGACTATTTCGCCCGCCCGGTGTTGCAGATGATCCTGCGCCAACCCTTCACCGTTGCCGGTGTCGATGGCCAGTTCGATGTCAATGCCACGGTTGCCGGCGGTGGCCTGTCGGGTCAGGCCGGTGCGGTCAAGCACGGCATTTCCAAGGCGCTGCAGCTCTATGAACCGAGCCTGCGCGGGGCGCTGAAAGCCGCAGGCTTCCTGACCCGCGACAGCCGCGTGGTGGAACGCAAGAAATACGGCCGCCGCAAGGCCCGCCGCAGCTTCCAGTTCTCCAAGCGCTGAGGCGGAACCAATCGACCCTGCAAGGCGCGCCTCTCTGGCGCGCCTTTTTTCATGCCGGGCTTGGCGACGGCGACACTTTCTGTTCTGATCGGCGGATCAGGGACAGGAGAGACACGATGCCTGCTGGTTATTGGGTGGCACATGTCGATGTCACCGACCCGGAGGGGTACCGCGCCTATATCGCCGCCAATGCTGTGGCGTTCAGCAAATACGGCGGCCGGTTTCTGGTCCGTGGCGGGCCGCATGAGGTGCCCGAAGGTGCGGCGCGGGCCCGGACTGTGGTGATCGAATTTCCCAGCTATGAGGCAGCGCGGGCCTGTTACCACTCGCCGGAATATGCGGCGGCGATGGCGCACCGGGTCGGGAAATCGGTGGCGGATCTGGTGGTGATCGAGGGGTACGACGGCCCGCAACCGATGGATTGACCGATGGATTGACCGATCGATTGACCGGGGAGGCAAAGATCCGTTCGCTGGAGGTGACCGGAAATCTGGCAATCTGGCAATCTGGCGGTGGTCAAGCTGTGGGACTGCTGGTTTGGCGACAGCTCCACCGACCGCCTGACCCTGATGCGGGATGGGGAACGCTGGCGGATCATCCGCAAGGCCTGCCATGTCCACCCGGAGCCGGAGGCCAGGGCTTGACCCCTGACCGGTACAGGCTGAAACCCGACCCATCCCGCCGCGCACCGCTGCTCCGGGCCTGACCCGGAGCCTCCTGTCACTGTGGCGGGGGCAACAGCGACAGCAACCCCGCGCCAAACAGCTTGGCCCCGGCAGGCGACAGGTGCGACTCGTCATTCATCAGCATCGCGTCGCCAGCCAAAGGCGAGCAGTCCGGCCGGCCGGAGCAGAACAGCGCCGTGCTGTCGGCCACAGCGATGCCGGATTGTGACAATATCTGGTGCAGATCGGCCTGCACAAAGCGGTCATGGGTCCGCAGATCCGGCCGCAGGTCCGGCACTTCTCCGCGCCACGCGAACCGGATCATCCTGGGTTCAAAGCCGGGAAATTCCGGCAATGGGGTAAAGATCGTGACCCTGACCCCGGGCAGGGTCCAATAGGCGGCCAGTTCCGCCATGGTGCCGGTGGCAAGTTCGGCGGCACTGAACCGGTTGGCGAGCCAGACCTGCGTTACCCCCGCCCTGGCCAGTTCGGTGCGGAACCGCTCAGCGATCTGGCGGCAGGGCTGGTTCATCTGGCTGGGGGCCAGCGAACAGCCGTTGCCGGTCAGTTGCAACGCATCAAGGCCGTTCAGCCACAGCGCCCCGGCAATGTCGGCGGCGTGGCTGTCGCCATAGATGGCGATGCCGGTGGGTCTCAGACCTGCGCCACCCAGACCTGCGCCACCCAGACCTGCGCCACCCTGGCCACGGCAGTCCCAGTGTTCCAGAAACGGACCCAGCCGCTGATAGGGCCCACGCTCGGTAAAGGAACAGGTGCCGCTGCGGATCGCCGCCTGCATCGCGGTGAAATTCGCCGCCAGTTCGGCCCGTTTTGCGATGGCTTCGGGGTTCAGCCGCCCCTCTGCCCCCTCGGACAGCGATCCCGCCAGACCAAGCCCCACCATCGCCACCAGCGATGCCCCCGAAAGGCCAAACACCGCACTGCGCGAAAACCGGCGCTGACCGGCGCGCCCGCGAAACGGCTGTTCGACAAAGCGCCAGCTAAGTGCCGCCAGCAGCAAAGACAGGATCACCAACAGGATCATCACCGCCCCCGATGGCCTTTCCAACAGTTTGATCCGCGCCAGCGCAAAGATCGGTTGATGCCACAGATAGGCACTGTAACTGATCAACCCGATCCAGACCATTGGCGCCACCGACAGACCCCTTGCCACAAGGGTTCCGCTGCGGCCAAACACCAGCACCAGCACCGCCCCGCCAACCGGCACCAGCGCCAACAGCGACGGGATCGGGGTTTCGCTGCCATAACTGACCATGGCGCCCAAAATCAGCACCAGCCCCGCCCCCGCCGCCAGATCAGACACCGGCGGCGGGCGGTGCAGCATCAGCCATGCCGCCAGTGACCCCGCCAGCAATTCCCAGACCCGGGTCGGCGCCAGATAAAAGTTGGCCGAGGCATAGTGTACCGACGCCCACTGGCTGAGCAGCAGACTGACCAGCGCCATCAGTGCCATCATTTGCCAGACCCATCGCCGTGCCAGCCGCCAGATCACCAGCAGCACCAGCGGAAACAGCAGGTAGAACTGCTCCTCTACCGCCAGGCTCCAGGTATGCAGCATCGGGGCCAGATCGGCGGCAGGGGCAAAGTAATTGTCGGTTTGCCAGAAGAAGAAGTTCGAGGCGAACAGGGCCACCGCCATGACGCTCTGGCTGTATTTCAGCAGGTCATCGGGCAACAGCCAGAACCAGGCCACCAGTGATGTCACCGCCACCACCAGCGTCAGGGCCGGCAGAATCCGCCGGGCACGGCGTTCATAGAACTGCAGCAGCGAGAACCGGCCCGCCTCCATATCAGCCACCAGCATCAGGGTGATCAGAAAGCCGCTGATGACGAAAAAGATGTCGACACCAAGGTATCCGCCCGGCACCAGCCCGAATTTGGCATGCGACAGGATCACCGGCAGGACCGCTATGGTGCGCAGCCCGTCAATTTCGCGCCTGTGGTCCATGCCGTCTCCGCCTGTCCGGGTTTGGGCCACTGTGGCACCAGAGTTTGGCGGAATTTAGCAAGCACCGGGGCCAAAGGGCAGGTTTCGGTGGGTGAACCGCAGGGGGCATGGCGCTTGGTTGCGCAAAGGCCACAACTGGCGCGGGGCGTGCGGGCCGCCCCCCGGTGTTGCCAAGGCGACTCACCCTGGCGGGTTTGGCATGGGGTGCCCCCGGCATTGATTGACCCGGCCCCCGATGTCCCGCACCCTGCCTTCATTGAGGCACAGAGCGAGACCAGCAAATGGCAAGCATATCGACCTATCACAGCGCCGTTGGCGGCGCTGACTTTCTGGGGCTGCGCGCAACCAAGCGCGGCATGGAAATCGTGTATGACGATGGTGCCAGACGCCGCATGGTCTGGCGGGTATCCTCGCCCTCGGCAGCGGCGCTGATCGGCGATGCGCTGCGGCTGGCGGTCGATCAGGCGCGGGTGCTGCCCGCGCTGTATACCGAGCTGAAAAAGCGGGCGATTTCGGTCGAGGCTGTGGCGGGCTGAAGGCCGCTGATGCAGGTGGAAATCATGCGGAAATCAGGCAGGCGGCTGTATTCCAGACCGCCTGCGTGATGACTTTTGCCCGGCCTCAGAACAGCAGATCACCGGCGCTGATCTGGGCTTCGGTTACATCCAGCAACAGCACAACCCCACCGGGTGCAACGGTCAGACGGCTGTGGCCGGAGGGCAGGGTCTGCAGCGCCGCGAAAAAGGCATTGGCGTCGGGGAATATCGTCGGCAAAGCCGACAGGTCCAGCTTGTCTGCGCCGGGGGTGAAATCCTTGATCCTGTCGGTGGCGGTATTGGACGGGATCAGCCAGAAGGTGTCGGCCCCGGCACCGCCAACCGCCAGATCCTGCCCCGGCCCCAGCCGGATCAGGTCATCGCCGGTGCCGCCGAAAAAGACATTGGTGCCGCCGCCGCTGATCAACTCGTCATTGTCGCCCTGACCCGACAGGCTGTTGTCCCCTTCAGCGCCAATCAGCGTATCGGCACCGCTGCCGCCGTTCAGGTCATCATCGCCGTCATCCCCGTCAAGCCGGGTGTCCTGACCGTCACCGGTCAAGCTATCGTTGAACCGGCTGCCGGTCACATCGCGGAAATTGCTGCAGACATCGCCGGTGGCACCGATCCCCGCCGCTCCGCCGGTGGTCATGTTGATGACCACCAGACCCGAGGCATCCTGGCAAGACGACAGATTGACCCCGGTGCCGCCATCCATCGTATCGGCGCTGCTGCCGCCGGATGTGGTGTCGACGCCACCCGAAATCGTATCATTGCCGCTGCCGCCCAGGATTAAATCACTGCCAAGGCCGCCGCCCAACAGGTCGTCATCGGTGCCGCCCGACAGGGTGTCGGTGCCCTTGCCGCCAAACAGGCTGTCATCGCCGCCAAAGCCGCGCAGCTTGTCGTTGCGGCCAAACCCCAACAACTGATCAACGGCACCGGTGCCATCAAACCGGTCGGCAGCGCCGCCACTGCGAAACAGCGACACCCCATCCAGATTAGCCTCGGTTTGCGGCTGGGTTCCGGCAATCACCAGGTAAGCCTGGCCGTCATCAAACACCATTTCGATGTCATCGGCGTTGCGCACCGGGGCGGTGGGATCAACCGCCCATTGCCAGCTGTGCAACAGCTCCAGATCGCCGGTTGACTGCATCGCCATCAACAGAATTTCACCGACGCCGGTCACCACGGTGACCAGCCGCACCCCATCCACCTCGAACGACCGCACCGCGCTGACATTGCCGAAAAAGCCGTCGGCTTTCAGGTCACAGGTCGAGGTCGCCACCAGAGTGTCACCCACCACCTCGACCACTTCGACGGTGCCGATGCTGCTTCTGCCCGCCAGCAGATAGGAGGCGTAGCCCGCGATGCTGTACGTGCCGACATCGACATCGGTGACAGAGGTGATGAGGAGAGTGTCGCGTTGAACCAGGCCGCCGTTGCTGTCGATGTCCCACAGGGTCAGGCCCTCGCCAAAAGCGGCGGTGATCAGGCCGTCGCGGTCCTGCGGGTTGCCGTGATGGGTGAAACTGGCCATGTCCTGCACTGATCCCAGTGGCAGGGCAGACCCCTGCAGCAGGTTGATCTGGGCCAGGGTGCCACTGTCGGAAAACGACCAGACCGACAGGTTTTCGGCAAAGGCGTTGGTGGCAACCACCATGGTGGTGCTGCCGATCTGCATGATTTCGAAAATGGAAATGGCGCTCAGTGCCGTCAGGTCGGTGACAACGGATGTAAAGGTCAGCTGGCCACTGGACTCATCAATCTGAAACACGTTCAATGCGTTGTCGCTGCGGCCGGCCCCGATCAGCCAGGTATCGCCGCCGTGGGTAAAGACCTCGATGGCGTCGAGGCTGGTCAGCATCGACTGCGCGGTATCGGTCACGCTTTGCTGGATCTGCAGCGGATTGCCATTCTCCAGAATGTCGAGCAGCGTCAGACCTTCGCCCCCCGCCAGATAAAACTTGCGGTCGCCGCCTTCGTCGCCATTGGGCAGGAACGAGGCCAGACCAACGGTGCCTTCCAGCAGGTTGGTGGCGCTGTTCAAGGTGGTGTGCAGCTATTCAAAGCCGCCGATCTGGGTTTGGGCCATTCTATGCCTCCGCAAATAATGGCGCAGAATGCAGCACGATTCACCGCCCGGTCAAAAAGAATGCGCTGTGGCGGCTGCAGCACCATGGGTTCTGCAGCTTTGGGGCGCGGGTGCAATTCCGGGCAGCGCTGCACCACCGGCAATCTTTACGCTTTTCTCGCAGCCAGTCCCGTGCATAACTCAGGCCAGACGCTTCTGCTCAAAAGGTTCGGGCACAAAGGGCGCAGGGACAGTAGGGGCCAGTTCCATGGGCACAGGATCGGTTTTCGCCCGGTTGCGCCGGTCAGAAGCGGCGCAGGGCTGGCTGTTGATCAGCCCGACTGCGCTTTATGCGCTGTTGCTGCTGGCAGCCCCGCTGGCCACCATCTTTGCCTTCAGCTTCATGACCGACGGCTATCTGGAAGTGGTGAACCAGTTCACCCTGTGCAACTACGCCGGCACCTGCGGCACCTTTGACGGTCTGGGCGATGCCCGCACCTATCAGCCCGATCAATATGCCGGGGCCTGGTCCGACCCGATCTTTATCAAGATCATGGCGCGGTCGCTGATCGTGGCGATCTTTGTCACTCTGGCGACCGTGGTGCTGGCCTATCCAATCGCCTATTTCGTGTCGTTCCATGTCAAGCCGGAACGCAAGGCGCTGTGGCTGTTTCTGATCACCATCCCGTTCTGGACCTCGTATCTGATCCGGGTGTTCCTGTGGAAAGTGATCCTCGGCTATGGCGGCGTGATCAATTCCGGGTTGCTGAGCATCGGCATCATCGATGCACCGCTGACCTTCTTCAACTATTCCACTTTTTCGATCGTGCTGACGCTGGCGCATGCCTATGCGCCGTTTGCCATTCTGCCGATCTTTGTCGCACTGGAAAAGATCGACCGATCCTTGCTGGAGGCGTCGCGTGATCTGGGCGAGGGCTATATCGTCAGCTTTCTGCGGGTGACGCTGCCGCTGAGCATGATGGGTGTGGTGTCCTCGGTGCTGATCGTGTTTATCCCGACCGTCGGGGATTATGTGACGCCGTCGCTGGTCGGCGGCGGCAAGATCCCGATGGTGGCCAACCTGATCCAAAGCCGGATGCTGGATCTGGACAACAAACCGGCAGGCTCGGCAATGGCGGTATCGGCGATGGCGATTGTGGCGCTGATCTCGATCCTGTTTTTGATGGCAAACCGACGTTATCTGCGAGGCAACAAATGAAATCGGGTTGGTTGCGCGGCTACGCCGTGGGGTATCTGCTGTTTCTCTATGCCCCGATCCTGCTGTTGCCGGTGTTTGCCTTCAACCAGGGCAAGATCATCGCCTTTCCGCTGACCGGCTTTTCGCTGAAATGGTTTGCCGAAATGGTGGCGATCCCGGAATTGCGCCAGGCCTTCTGGAATTCGTTCAGGATCGCGGTGGCGACAGCGCTGATTGCCACCACCCTTGGCGTTTTTGCCGCCCGCGCCTCGACCCGCTACGACTTTCGCGGCAAGGGGGCGGCGATGGGGCTGATCATGCTGCCCCTGGTGCTGCCAGACATCATCCTGGCAATCTCGCTACTGGTGGTTCTGTTGCAGCTGGGGATTCCGCTGACGATGTGGACGGTGATCCTTGGCCATGTGCTGGTTTGCACCCCCTTTACCATCGCCATCCTGAATTCCGCCTTCATGTCACTGGACCGGTCACTGGAAGAGGCGGCGATTGATCTGGGGGAAAGCAGGTTTTCCACCTTTCGCCTGATTACCCTGCCGTTGGTGATGCCGGGGATCATTTCATCGGTGCTGATCGC
>JAYTDA010000353.1:0-8345 GCA_043736155.1 Paracoccaceae bacterium
ACCGCAAAGACATTGCCATAGGACTTCTTGACCTCTTTCAGCTCGATCAGCCGCTCGCCCAAGGGTCGCTCCTTTCGCATGTCAATCCTGAACGGGGCGACCATTGGCCGCCCCGCCTGCACGGCAAGACCTCGGTCAGCGCAGACCCTCGATTGCCAGATCGGCGACAGCGCCGATATTGTCATTGGTGACAAATCCGGCACCGGTATCCACGCTCATCGCGCCCAGACCATAGACCTTTTGCTGGCACAGGCTGAGAATCGGCAGATAGCCCTGCAGGAACGGCTGCTGGTCAGAGGTCAGCTGAACCCAGCCATTCTTGAAGCCTTCAACGATCTGCGGGCTGGTGTCGAACCCGATGTTGAAGATTTCACCCGGCTTCTTGCCTGCCGCTTCCATATAGGTCGGGGCATTGCCCAGCATCTGCCCCCCCGGATAGGCGATCAGCTTGACATCCGGGTTGGCCAAAAGCCCGGCGGTGACCACCGGAATGGCAAGGTTGGGGTCAGTGGCCATTTCCGGGGTTGTGCTCAGCTTGATCACCTCCAACCCGGCATCTTCCAGCGCCTTCACGGTCCCCAGTTCGCGGATCACCCGATTTTCCTGGCTCCAGTCGGCCACAACGATGGCCTTGTCGCCGGCCCCCAGGCCTGACATCCGCACCGCCTCCGCGCCCAGGGCTATGCCTTGCGGTGTCAGGTTGGAACCGACATAGCCGCCGCCGAATTTGGCGCGGACCGTCGGCACATCGACGTTTTGATACATCATCAGAATCCCCGCCTTGGCGGCTTCTTCGGCCAGCGGTTCAATTGATTCCGGTCCGGGATGGCCCATCATCGCAATGCCATCGGGGGCAGAGGCTACCGCCTCGCGCAGCTGCTGCACCATCTTTTCCGACGACCAGCCGGAAAAGATGAAATCGACCTGTGCGCCGGTGTCGTGCTGCGCCTGTCTGGCCCCGTTATAGACGATGGCGCCAAAGCCATCCCCCTCGGCACCGCCAACGAAGAAGCGGATATGGACATCCGAGCACCAGTTGTCGCGCAGCACCTCTGCCTGGGCACCGGCGGCGGTGCAGACAGCAAACAGCGCGGCACTGGTCATCAACACACGTCTGGAGAGTAGCATCATCATTGTCCTCCCTTGGCACCGGATGGTCCGGCGGTTGCGTTCAGTCACTGCGGATGCCCGTTTTCCGGGTCTTTGCCGTTTGTCGGGCCGTTTGCCAGCCCGGGTTGGTCAGGTCGGGTTGGTCAGGTCGGGTCTGCCACAAACGCGCCTCCCCGGGCCGTTTTCAGATGGGCCAGCGCATGAACCTGCCCGGTCATTTCCAGCGCATCGCGGTACACCGGATCATGCCAGCCCTCGATGTCGATCGAGCCTGACCACCCGGCCAGCCGCAGTTCGGAAATGATGGTGGTCCAGTTGCTGTCGCCAAAACCGGGGGTGCGCATCAACACAAAGGGTTTGCTGCCGAAAATCCCGTGTTCGCGGATCACGTCCCAACGGATCGTCGCATCCTTGCCATGGACATGAAAGATCTTGTGGGCCCATTTGCGGATCTGCGGCAGCGGGTCGATCAGATAGACCATCTGGTGACAGGGTTCCCATTCCAGCCCCAGATTGTCCTGCGGCGTTTCGTTGAACATCCGCTCCCACGCATCGGGATTATGGGCAATGTTCCAGTCGCCACTGGCCCAGTTGCCATCCATGGCGCAGTTTTCAAAGGCGATTCGGATGCCCTTGTCGGCGGCGCGGTGGGCAAGGTCGGTCCAGATTTCCCGGTAGCGCCCAAGGCTGTCGGTCAGGGGTTTGCCCCGGATGCGGCCGGTGAAGCCTGCAACGCAGCTGGCACCGAAATGGTGGGCATTGTCGATGCAATCTTTCCAGCCCTGTAGGGTCAGCAGGTCTTTTTCCTGGGTTTCCAGCGGGTTGCCGAACATGCCCAGGGTCGAGATGGTGATATCCCGGTCACCGATGGCATCGCGGCAGCGTTTGCCAAGGTCGGCCAGGTTCTGGCCATTGGTGGTTTGCCAGAAGAACGGTTCGAAACTTTCGAACCCCAAAGGGGCGATGGCGGCGATGGTTTCGGCGGCGCGGCCTTCGCTGGCGCGGATCATGGTGCCGACGCGGATCGATCCGGCGGGATTCATTGGCTGCCTTTCAAATCACGATTTCGACCCGTACCTTGGTTCTGGCACTGTCAATCGCGCCGCAGGCCGTGGCAAGGCTTTTGATGGCGTCGGGCGTGACAGCCGGGCGTGACAGCCGGGCGGTTCAATTCCTTTCGCCGCCGCTGACGCGGTATGGCCAATCGCTGCGCGATCCGGGCATTGCGCGGGGTGCAGCGCTGCTGGCGTCGATGCCGGCCGATCAGCAGGTCTACCGATCCGGCATGGTCGGCAAAGCCTGGCCGCTGGAATTCAGCGAAGGCACCAGCGACGCGTCTGACCGACTGCGGCTCGGTCCGGCCCCGGCTGGTTCCACCCGCTATCGTGATGCCGGTTCCATGGCCGATGCCCTGCGGTCCCCCTGCTGTCGCACAAGTCCGGCACCAAACCCCCATGCGATCCGCAAGTAATTACGCTATAAATAGAGATATAAGAAGGAAAACGAAAGTTTTACGCCCTGTCATGGCCGACCGGCTGATGCGCCGGTGCAGCCCCTTGACTGTCCTGCCAGGCGCAGGCCCGACCCGCAGCCGCTTCAACCGAACCGGTTCTGACCGATGACATCGCCTGCCCCCCGCAATGACCCGATTCCCACGATCAAGGCCAAGGCCCTGTCGATGCGCCGCACCGCCGTTGGCAGGGTGCATGCCGCCCAGATGGGCCATCCCGGCGGCGATTTTTCGGCCATCGACATTCTGGCCACCCGGTACTTCGGTGTGTTGCGGTATGACCCCAAACGGCCCGATTGGCCGGACCGCGATCGGGTCATCCGGTCCAAGCGGCATGCCACCGGGGCGCTTTACACCGCGCTGTGTGCTGCGGGCTATTTCCCCGAGGACTGGCTGGCCAGCCATATGCAGCCGCGCTCGCTGCGCAACGGCCACCCGAACCGCAAATACCTGCCGGAGGCCGAAACCAACACCGGGCCTCTGGGTCACGACTTTCCGGTGGCGGTCGGTGTGGCGATTGCCGGGGCAATCAGCGCGCGCAGCTGTCGCACCTTTGTGCTGACCGGCGACGCGAACAACAGGACGGCTCGAACTGGGAAGCGGCGATGGAATCGGGCCACCGCAAACCGGACCATCTGCCGCTGATCATTGACCGCAACCGGCTGCAACAGGGCGCAGGCACCAAGGAGACCAGCGGCCTTGACCCGCTGGATCAGAAATATGTAGCTTTTGGCTGGGATGTCACGATGATCGGCGGGCATGATCCCTCTGCCCTGCTGGCGGAGGTGTCGGCGGCACCCAACGGCAAACCACGCTGCAGCATCGCCGCCGCCGCGCACCGCGCCTTGGCGCGGGTCGGAGCATGGACGGTGGGGCCATGAAAGGTGAAGACATGGAAGGTGAGGCCATGAAGGGTGAAGCCATGACAGGTCAGGGTCTGCGGGCGCTGGCGATTGATCAGGGCACCACCAACACCAAGGCGGTACTGGTGGATGCCGGCGGGCGCATTATTGCCCGCGCCTCGGCTCCATTGACCACCAGCTACCCCCATCCCGGCTGGGCTGAACAATCAGCGGCGGCGATCTGGGCCTCGGTGCAGGCGGTGATTGCCGACATCACGGCGGGCCATGGGGCAGCCGATGCCATAGCCATCGCCAATCAGCGCGAAACCCTGGTGATCTGGGACGCCGAAACCTCGCAACCGATCTGCCCTGCGCCGATCTGGCAATGCCGCCGCACCGCACCCGACTGTGCCGCGCTGATTGTGGCGGGCCATAACCGGGTGGTGGTGGCGGCAACCGGGCTGGATATCAACCCGCTGTTTCCCGCCTCGAAACTGGCATGGGTGCTGCGCCATGTGCCACAGGCTGCGGACTTGCTGGCGCTGGGGCGGCTGCGCGCTGGTACCGTGGATGCCTGGCTGCTGTGGAACCTGACCGGGGGTGCGGTCTTTGCCTGCGACCATTCCAACGCCTCGCGGACCCAATTGTTTGACACCAGAGCACTGAGCTTCAGCCCGGAGCTTGGCATGATCTTTGGTGCCCCAATCAGCTGTTTGCCCACCCCGCTGCCGTCAGACAGCCGCTTTGGCAGCACCGCTGCGGGCCAGACCGCGTTGCCCGCCGGTGTGCCGGTCCTGGCGATGATGGGTGACAGTCATGCCGCGCTTTATGGCCACGGGGTCCGGGCCCCGGGCACCGTCAAGGCGACTTATGGCACCGGGTCCTCGCTGATGGTGCTGACGCCCCAACGTGTCGCCTCTACCCATGGTCTGTCGGGCACCATCGCCTGGACCAACCGCCACGGCACCGCCCATGCGCTGGAAGGCACCATCACCGTATCGGCGCAGGCCGCCGCTTTCATGGCGGCGCTGCTGGGGATCCGGGATGCCGCCGCCCTGTCCGATCTGGCGCAGAGCGTGCCCGACAGCATGGGCGTCGCCTTTGTGCCGGCTTTGGCGGGCCTTGGTGCCCCGCATTGGGATGATACCGCCACCGGCACCGTCACCGGCATGACCCATGGCACCACCCCGGCCCATCTGGCCCGCGCCACCTTCGAGGCGATTGCGCACCAGATCGCCGATGTCTTTGTGGCGATGGAGCAGGATATCGGTGCGCCGCTGGCCAGTCTGCGGGCCGATGGTGGCGGCTCGGGCAACGGCTTTCTGATGCAGTTGCAGGCTGATCTGCTGGGCTGCCCGGTACAAACCGCCGATGTAGAGGAAGTCGGGGCCCTGGGGGTTGCCGCCATGGCATTTGAGGCGATGGCGGTGGCGATGCCACTGCCAGAGCCTGCCAGAACCTATGTCCCGGCGCGGTCCGACAGCTGGCGTCACGGCTTGAAACAGGGCTGGCGCACCGCCCTTGCCCGGTCGCGGCGCTGACCGGGCGAAGGTAAGGGGTTTGATCCAGTGGCAGAACGCCGGGTCTTTTGGCGGCTTGCGCCTACCCCCGGTCCACCGCCATCGCCTGCTGTGGGGCCAGCAGGAACGGCGGCAGATAGGCGGGGATGTTGCTGAACGGCAGCACCTCGGGTTTCAGCCGGATCCCCAATATGTCGATCATGAAGCCGCGGCGCCGGTCGATCCGGCCCCAGGCTTCGGGAAAGCGCGCGGCAAATTCCGCCCGCAGGTCAGCATCGGCCAGGGCAATGCCATCCTCGATATTGGTGGTGAACCAGGGCGAATGGGTGGCGGGGATCACATCGACCTGCAACGCCATGCCGGATGCCAGCCTGATCCGGCTGTCTTTGGCAATCGGCGAATGCAGCCATTCATCCAGATGGATCAGATGGCCGGGGTTCAGGCCCAGACCAAAGAACGGCGCACCGATGCGGCTGTGAACAGCCTCGTGCAGGGCACCGCCTTCGATCCCGATCCCCACGGTTTCATACCAGGCGACGATGGCAGAGAAATAGGGGGCCACCAGCTTTTCCACATAATCCTGAATGCCCGCTGGCAATTCAGCGGCACTGGCGACCACAAACCCGGCCCGGGCATTCAGCGCGCCCCAGACCGCATAGGCCATGGTCAGGGGATCGCCGCGCGCGATCAGCCGGTTCGACGGGCTGGGCAGCCCATAGGATGCGCGTTTGCCAGCCGACAGCATCGGATGCGCCGATTGCGGCAAGCCGTTGATCTGCATCAGCCGCACCGCGTCGCGTTCGCTCATGCCGGGGCGCAGAGCGAACATCACCTTGCGCAGCGCCTGCGAGGTATGGGTGGCGGCAAACTCGAACGCCGCCAATTGCTCCACCTCGTTGATGGTGCGCAGGCCGTGGTCGGGTGCCATGAAGATCGCACCGGCATTGATCACCCGTCCGGTTGGCCCGGCAACCTGCCGCAGGCAATCGGCGATATAGGAGGGGATTTCGAGCGCCGAGGCATCCATGCCGTCGGTGGCATCGAAATACTTCCACCCTGCAACACCGATCCGCGCCCCGGCCCCGATTCCGCTGTCGGCCAGAATCGCCGGCAGCGTCGGGCTGGTGCCACGCGGTTGCCCCAGCAGGCTCAGGCTCTGGTACAGCACCCGGTCAAAGCTGCCGGCGGCCAGTTCGGTATAGGCCCAGCCCTCGTTGCCGACCAACAGCTTCGGTCGGTGACCCGGTGTCAGGATCAGCAGGGTTTCCTCGAACCGTGGATCATAGCCGGTCAGATAGCTGACATTGGCCATATGTTCGCGGTCACCGTAAACGATCAGCGCCCCCAACCCCTGCGCCGCTGCCTGCTTGAGTGCGGCAGCGACCCGGGCCTGATAGGTGGCGGCGGCGATGTACGGCTCGACCACAGGTTCGCCAAAGTCAGGCAGGACCAGCTGTTTCAGACACACGGGCGGGTTCAACTGTGGCACCGGAAAACCTCGCAAGGACAAATGTTCAGCGTCGGACCCGCCCATTCAATAGGCCGGTTGCGCCGAAATGCAACAGCCCGGCGGGGATTGAAGACGCAGGGTCTGACGCACACCGGTGATGCCGCACAAACCAGCGATTTCTATCCAGAAATCGGGCCGGAATTTGAAAAATTCCGCAAGCGCTGCGCCACCCGGTGGGGCACCTTCGGTGCGAGGCGTTGCGGGGGGGCGTTGGGGGTCTGGATATTCTCTCGGGTGAAAAGCTCAAAGGGCAGTACCCGGGTCCAGCTGAGCCCGGCAGTCCGCGACAGGCAGGCCCCGGTGGTTGCCTGGATCAGCTCGTCGGCCATCCGGTCCAGCGGCTGGGCGGTGCCCAGCGTCAGGGTGCCACCCAGCAAGGCCGCGCGGGTCACATCCACCAGTTCAACCCCAACCAGCACCAGCGCTTCGCGCCGTTCAAACCCCGCCAGCGCCGCCAGATCGGGATGATCCCGCAACAGCCTGTCGGTGATCTCTTCTGCCACTGCGGCTTCAAAGGGGAACAGCGGCTCCAGCAAGGTGAAATCGCGGTCGAATTCGCAGAAACAGGACCGGACCCCGGCTTCGTTCATTTCCTGATTGCGAAAGCGCGGATTGCCCATCAGGATACCGACTTTGCCGGGCGCCTTGCCGGGGGCCTTGCCCAACATCGTCACTGCCCAGGCGGCGGTGCGGCCAACTTTCCAGTTGTCCAGCCCGAGGTAATCGACCTGCCCGGTGACGGACAACTGGCTGATGAAGCCGAACACCGGTTTGCCGATGGCCTGAATCTGTTCAATGGCCTGAATCTGTTCAATGGCCTGCATCATCTGCGGATGCACGGCTGATGGGATCGATATCGCGTCACAACTCCGGGCCAGTGCCAGGGCGCGGCTGGCGGTGTTCTGCGGTGACAGGTCCGCCAGAAACTCGATCTGCAGCTCGATCTCGGCATCGGTGGCGGCATCGGTGGCGGCATCGGTGGCGGCTGTGGCTGTGGCGCGGATGGCGCGGATGGCGCGGGCGGTGGCCTGGTAAAACGGGCGATGCGGCTGCAGCAGCAAAATGCCAAAGCCCAGCCGGGGCAAGGCGGCGGCAACCCGCGCCTGAATGGCACCAAATCTATAGAACCCGATCCGGGTTGCGGCATCCTGCACCCGTTGCCGGGTCGGTTGAAGCACATTGGCGGCCCTTGGCACCACCCGGTTGACAGCGGCAACGTACAGGCCCGCAGCCTGTGCCAGATCGCGGATGGTTGGTCGTGCCACGGTCCCCGAGCTATGATACCAATTATCTCATTACGCCCCCATGTGATACATATGATATAAATTGACGCATTGCGGAATTCCATTCTTGTCCGGAAATGGAATATCCGGTCTATATCCGGCAGCAACGGCTCGTCAGATTGCCCAGACCCAGCGACGGTGGGGGAAAACACGGAAAAATCCGGCACTGGGCCTTGTTTGACAGGGCATGACCGGTTTTTGCCTAATATCAACGGTCCCTTGAATGGGCCCTTGGTCTCCCTCCCCATGAAGGGGCACGGGAAGCAAGGGTCAAATCAACTGACCGTTGGCATCCGACCTGGGCATCGCCACCGTGCACCCGTTTGGCGGCACCTTTCCGCTGAAGTCGATTGGCCGGTGGTTCTTTGTCGGGGTGGAACCGACCAGGGGCTGGGGCCCGTTCAAGACCTATGACCGCCGACAGCACCCCTACTTCGCAGAAAAGGTGGGTCCAGCTAAGACAAGCGTGTCCGACAAAATGCCTGCCCCGGACCTGATCCGGGGTGGTGACCGGTTTTGGCGCAAGACACGCGCAAAACAAGAAATCTGAAGTCTGTCTGGCGCTTCTAT
>JAYTDA010000354.1:0-40474 GCA_043736155.1 Paracoccaceae bacterium
GCGACCGGGGGCAAGCGACTGGGCGATCCGGTTAGATCAACTCTTTGCGACAGACCCTTTTGCCGGGCACCCGCCACCCTATGTACAGAGGGAACGCAGGTCTGGAACATCTGTGCTTCACATCACTGTCCCTCGTTCCACACCTTGCGCCCGGCATTGTCCGGGCGCTTTTTCCTTGCGGTGATCCGATGACCTATGCCGATGACGATCTGCGCCGGATCCTGCAGGAGACCCGGGTGATTGCCTTGGTCGGTGCCTCGTCCAACCCGGTACGGCCCAGTTTCATCGTTGGCACTTATCTGGCGGCGCGCGGCTACCGGGTGATCCCGGTCAACCCCGGCACCGAAGGGCAGTGGCTGTTTGGCGAACGGGTCTGGCCCGACCTTGCCGCGATCCCCGCCGAAATCGAGGTCGACATGATCGACATCTTCCGAAAGTCAGAGGCGGTTCCGGCCCTGGTGGCAGCGGCTCTGGCCCGGTTTCCCCGGCTGAAAACCATCTGGATGCAGTTCAATGTGGTGCATCCGGCGGCAGCGGCGGTGGCGCAGGCACGCGGAGTAACCGTGATCCAGGATCGCTGTACCAAGGCCGAAAATCAGCGGCTGTTCGGTGAATTGCGGATGGCGGGGTTCAACACCGGCATCATCACCTCGCGGCTTGGCGGGTAGGCGTCACCGCCCCGCCCTTTCCGCCAGCCCAGACACCCCCTCGCGCCGCGCCAGTTCCGCCAGCACATCGTCCAGCGTCACATCGCGTGCCGCCAGCATCACCAGCAGGTGATAGAGCACGTCGGCGGCCTCGGCGGTCAGCCGACCCCGGTCGCCCTTGACCGCCTCGATGATCGCCTCGACTGCTTCTTCGCCAAATTTTTCCGCGCATTTCTCCGGCCCGGATGCCAGCAGCTTGGCGGTCCAGGACGCGGCGGGGTCGGTACCGCGACGGGCAAGGATGGTGGCGGCCAGGCGGTCCAGCGCTGTCATGTCAGCCGCATCGGAATACCGGCGCGGGCCATATGGGCCTTGGCCTCGGCAATGGTGAAATCACCGAAGTGAAAGATCGAGGCGGCCAGCACCGCTGATGCGCCGCCTATTGTCACGCCTTCGACCAGATGATCCAGCGTACCCACCCCGCCAGAGGCGATCACCGGCACCGGGACGGCACCCGCGATGGCGCGGGTCAGGGCCAGGTTGAAGCCGGCCCGGGTGCCATCGCGGTCCATGCTGGTCAGCAAAATCTCGCCAGCCCCCTTGGCGGCGACGATGCGGGCGAAAGCCACCGCATCAATCCCGGTGGGTTTGCGCCCGCCATGGGTAAACACTTCCCACCGCCCCGGTGCCACCGTCTTGGCGTCTATTGCCACCACGATGCACTGGCTGCCAAAGCGGTCAGCGGCGGCGGCAACCACATCGGGGTCGGCGACTGCGGCGGAATTGAACGACACCTTGTCGGCCCCCGCCAGCAGCAAGGCCCGCACGTCATGGTGGCTGCGCACCCCGCCACCAACGGTCAGCGGCATGAAACACTGTTCGGCGGTGCGGGTCACCAGATCGAACATCGTTCCACGGTTCTCATGGGTGGCGTGAATATCCAGAAAGCACAGCTCATCTGCCCCCGCCGCGTCATAGGCGCGGGCCGCCTCCACCGGGTCACCGGCATCGCGCAGGTTGACGAAATTGACGCCCTTGACCACCCGGCCATCGGCGACATCAAGGCAGGGAATGATCCGGACCTTCAGCATGTCATCCCGCCAGCACTGCCAGCGCCGCACCCAGGTCGATGGCACCGTCATAAAGCGCCCGTCCCGAGATCGCCCCGGCAATCACCCCGGTATCCCTGAGCGCCACCAGATCGGCCAGCGCCGACACGCCGCCCGAGGCAATCACCGGCACCGCCACCGCCCGCGCCAGTGCCGCCGTCGCCTCGACATTCGGCCCGCCCATCGCACCATCGCGGTTGATGTCGGTATAGATGATCGCGGCCACCCCGGCATCTTCGTAGCGGCGCGCCAGATCGGTGGCATCGATGCCGGTATCCTCGGCCCAGCCCCGCGTCGCCACCCGGCCGCCGCGCGCATCGATCCCCACCGCCACCTGGCCCGGAAACGCCGCAGCCGCTGCCCGAACCAGATCGGGCTGTTCCACCGCGACGGTGCCCAGGATCACCCGCGCCAACCCGCGCGACAGCCAGAACTCGATGGTGGCCAGATCGCGGATGCCACCGCCCAGTTGTACCGGAATGGTCAGCGCCGCCAGAATCGCCTCGACTGCCGCCCGGTTCACCGGTTTCCCGGCAAAGGCCCCGTTCAGATCGACCAGATGCAACCATTCGGATCCGGCCCCGGCAAATTCCCGCGCCTGCGCCACAGGATCGGTGCTGAACACCGTTGCCGCCTGCATGTCGCCGCGCAACAGCCGGACACACTGGCCATCCTTCAGATCAATTGCGGGATACAGGATCATGGCGCCTCCAGTCGGCTCGCGGCCGGTGCGCGGTCTTTGCCATGCAGGCGGCGGAAAGCCAAGGGCGGGCTGCTGCCGCCTTTTCCGGTTGCTGCGACCTCACGTCAGGCTTGCCTCTGTCGGCGCAACTGACACAGGTGGTTCAACCGGGAGGAACCATGATGAAATTGACCGCGATCATAAGTGCATTGCTGCTGTTGGCGGCCCCCGTCCTGGCCGATCCGGTGGAAGGCCTGTGGAAAACCAAACCGGATGACAATGGCAATTTCGGCCATGTGCAGATCGCCCCTTGTGCCGATCGGTTCTGTGGCGTGCTGGTCGAGGCGTTTGACGGCAGCGGTGCTGTCAAGCCGTCGGACAACATCGGCAAACTGATCATCCGGGACATGATCCCGCAAGGCGATGGCTATTACGATGGTGGCAAGGTCTGGTCGCCGGACCGCGACAAGACCTACAAATCCAACATGCAGTTGACCGGTGACCGGCTGGCGGTCAAGGGCTGCGTTCTGGGGATCTGCCGTGATGGCGGCACCTGGGTCCGGGTGAAGTAGCCCGGGGCCGATTTCTGGCGGAAACAGCGTTCAGGTCCGATCCGGGCTTTCTGCGAAAACTCACGCCGGTCTGCGGGCGCTTAGGCCTGAATTTTCGCCGAAAATTCGCGCTGAATCTTGAATTTTCGCCGAAAATTCGCGCCGAAAATTCGCGCTGAAAATTCGCGCCGTAAATTCGTGGCGCAGACAAGCAGAAAATCCGTAGCGCAGATCGCCTCAGGGCTTCCACGCCAGGAAATTGGCAATCATCCGCAAGCCGGTCTTCTGGCTTTTTTCCGGGTGAAACTGCGCCCCGACCATATTGTCGCGGCCAATCACTGCTGTGACCGCACCGGCATAATCGACATGCGCCAGCAGATCGGCAGGATCGGACAGCGCGACGTGATAGGAATGCACGAAATAGGCGTGGTCGCCGGTTTCAACCCCGGCCAGCACCGGATGAGGCCGGTCGATCACCAGATCGTTCCAGCCCATGTGCGGCACCTTGAGCCCCGCAAGCCCCGGTTCGATCCGCCGCACCTCACCACCCAGCCAGCCAAAGCCCGGGGTATCGCGGTACTCGCGGCCCAGCGTCACCATCATCTGCATGCCGATGCAGATGCCCAGAAACGGCCGGCCCTGGTGGATCACCGCCGCCTCGATCGCCTCAAACAGCCCCGGCACCGCATCCAGCGCGGTGCGGCAGGCCGGAAAGGCACCGTCGCCCGGCAGCACGATCCGGTCAGCCGCTGCCACCACCTTGGGGTCAGCGGTCACGATGACCCGGCCGCCGCCGGTTTCCGCCGCCATCCGTTCAAACGCCTTGGCCGCCGAATGCAGGTTGCCGCTGTCGTAATCGACCAGCGCTGTCAGCACCTTACAGCGCCCCTTTGGTCGAGGGCACGGCACCGGCGCGGCGCAGATCCGGCTCGACCGCCTGACGCAGCGCCCGGGCGACGGCCTTGAAGCTGGCCTCGGCAATGTGGTGGCTGTTGATGCCGTGCAGCATGTCTACATGCAGGGTGATGCCGCCATGGACGGCAAAGGCCTGAAAAAACTCGCGCACCAGTTCACTGTCGAAGCTGCCGATTTTGGCGGTGGGCAGCGCCACATTCCACACCAGATAGGGCCGCGCCGACAGATCCAGCGCCGCGCGGATCAGCGCATCATCCATCGGCAGCAGGCATGACCCATAGCGCCCGATCCCCGCCTTGTCGCCCAGAGCACGGCTCAGCGCCTGGCCCAGCGCAATCCCGGTATCCTCAACGGTGTGGTGATCGTCGATCTGCAGATCGCCCCTGGCGCGCACCGTGATGTCGATCATCGAATGGCGCGCCAGCTGGTCCAGCATGTGATCGAAAAAGCCGATGCCGGTCTGGCAATCCGACCGACCGGTGCCGTCCAGATCAAGGCTGACGGACAGGTCGGTCTCGGTGGTCTTGCGGTCTTGGGTGGCCTTGCGCATCGCAGTCTCCGGGTTTTCGTCGCCCGCTTATAGGCATGAGGGCGGGGCAGGGGAAGGGGATGGCGGTAAAACCGACGGCAGAACACCTCCGAAGCGTTTCGGAAGCGCTGCCTTTGCACCGGAGCGCCGAAGCGCTTCGGATTGACAAATGGATCAGGCTGGCGTTTCGATAGCAGGGGTTTCAAGGGTGAACCGGAATGGCGACACTGAAAGACATCAGCAGGCAGCTGAACCTGTCGGTGACACAGGTCAGCCGGGCACTGAACGACCATTCCGATGTGAATGAGGAAACCCGGCGGCGCGTGAAAGAAGCCGCTATCATATTGAAATATCAACCAAATATTACAGCGCGCAAGCTCGCCTCTGGCCGGTCCGGCATGGTCGGGCTGGTGATGACGCACGACCCTTACCTCGGGGCTGACGGCATGTGGCTGGAGATCGTGTCGGGGCTGTCCACCCAGTTTTCCGGGCGCGGCATGCAGTTTGTGCTGCATGTGGCGCAGGCGTCGGACTCCATCCTGCCAACCTATCAAAAGCTGATCAGCGCCGGATCGCTGGATGGGTTCGTGCTGGTGGAACCCTATGCCCATGATCTGCGGACAGAGTTTCTGGCCGCGCTGCAGGTGCCGTTTGTCGTGCATGGCCGAACTCAGGGCCGCACCGACTACCCCTATTTCGACATCGACAATTTCGGACTGGCCTACGATTCCGCCCGCCATCTGATCGGGCACGGGCACCGGCGGATTGCGATGATCACCGGGCTGGAACATCGGTCTTATGTCGAGGCGCGCAACGATGGGTTTCGCGCCGCCTTGCAGAAAGCCGGCCTGCCGGTCGAGGCCGCGCTCATCCGGCATGGGGTGATGACGGTGGCAACCGGGCTGGTCAACGCGGTGCAGATGTTTGGCGAACCCGGCCGCGCGCCAACGGCAATCATCTGTGCTAACCTGTTGATTGCTCAAGGAGTTTATCAGGCGCTGGAGTCGCTGGGTCTGCGGGTGCCGCAGGATGTTTCGGTGATTGCCCATGATGATGCGCTGATCGGCTTGCGCGATTCGGCGTTTTTCCCGGCGCTGACCGTCACCCGGTCGCCGCTGCGCGACAGCTGGGAACCGCTGGCGCAATTCCTGACCGGTGCCATCGAGGGCAAGCCGCTGACCGAGTTGCAGAAAATCGCGCAGTATGAATTCATTCCGCGCGGATCGGTCGGCCCGGCCGTCGGGTAAAGCGGCTGGCTTGGCGGGCAATTTTCCCCTTGCCTTTCCAGTTGTCAGACCCATGCCTTTCCAGTTGACAGAATCGTTGAGGCAATGTTACCAAATCCGAAGCGTTTCGGATATCGGAGGTGCGCAGAGGCGCAGTCCGCGACGTTTGCGGGGCCGATGAGTGGCCCTTGTTTTCCATGGGAGGAAGAAAATGAACGCACGTTTCAAGTCGCGGTCGTTGCGCACGGTGGCATTTGCCGCCCTTGCCTCGGCAGCTTTCGGCACCACCGTGATGGCCGAAGAAATCACCTATGTGTCCGGCGCAGTCGGCAACGCGGTGGAGAATTTCAAGGCGCTGGTCAAGCCGTGGGAAGAAGCCACCGGCAACACCGTGACCATGGTGCCGATGCCCGCATCGACCACCGACCAGTTCGGTCAGTACCGTCTGTGGCTGGCTGCCGGCAACACCGACATCGACATCTACCAGACCGACGTGATCTGGGCACCGCAGCTGGCCGACCAGCTGGTCGACCTGACCGAAGCCGCCAAGGATATTGCCGGAACCCACTTCCCGTCGATCATCGAATCGCAGACCGTTGGTGGCAAACTGGTTGCCCTGCCGATCTTCACCGATGCCCCGGCGCTGTATTACCGCAAGGACCTGCTGGAAAAGTATGGCGTTGCCGTGCCGAAAACCTGGGCTGAACTGACCGTGGCTGCCCAAGCCGTACAGGATGGCGAACGCGCCGCCGGCAAGGCCGATTTCCACGGCTTCGTCTGGCAGGGCAATGCCTATGAAGGCCTGACCTGCAACGCGCTGGAATGGGTCAAGTCGTTCGGTGGCGGTCAGATCATCGAGCCCGATGGCACGATCTCGATCAACAACCCGAAAGCGGCGTTGGCGCTGGAAACCGTCAAGGGCTGGGTTGGCACTATCTCGCCGGCCGGTGTTCTGGCCTATCAGGAAGAAGAAGCCCGTGGCGTCTGGCAGACCGGCAATGCCGCCTTCATGCGCAACTGGCCCTATGCCTACGGTCTGGGCAATGGCGACGACTCGGCTGTCAAGGGCCTGTTCGACGTGACGACCCTGCCGATCGGTGCCGAAGGCGATACCTCTGCGGCAACGCTGGGTGGCTGGAACGTGGCGGTTTCCAAATATTCCGAGCATCAGGAAGTGGCGATTTCGCTGGCGCTTTACCTCGCCGGGCCCGAAGCGCAGAAACAGCGGGCGATCAACGAAACCAACCTGCCGACCATCATGGCGCTGTATGAAGACGCAGATATTGCCGCAGCTGCACCAATCATCCCGCTGTGGAAGAATGTGTTCCTGAACGCCGTGCCGCGTCCGTCGGCACCGACGTTGGGCAAGTACAACGAGGTTTCCTCGAAGTTCTGGTCGGCTGTGCATGAAACCCTGTCGGGAAACGGCACCGCGGCTGAGAACCTCGAGATCCTCGAAGCCGACCTGACGGAACTGAAGGGCGACGGCTGGTAAGGCTGCGCCACTGAACGCGAACTCCCGGGTGGGCGGCACAGTCGCCCACCTCGTTCAAGTGCTTTGACACCGGCGGCCCATTTCGGCGGCCCATTACGGTGGCGCAAGGCAGCATTCTGGGGGATTTCATGACAGACTCTACGGCAAGCGGGCGCGCAGGCGTTCAGGCTGCCGGGCCAAGCCTGCAACAGCAGCGTGCCCGGGCGGCGTTCTGGTTTCTGGCCCCGATGTTGGCGGCGCTGTTTTGTGTCGCGGCCTGGCCCTTGGGGCGGTCGATCTGGTTTTCGCTGACCGACACCACCCTGTCCGACCTCTATGGCGGCAAATTCATCGGGTTCGACAATTACCTGAACTGGCGCACCCTCGACTCCGGCAAGACGATCTTTCGTGGCACTCTGGTTGATCCGGCCTGGTGGAACGCGGTCTGGAATACCGCGCGCTTTTCCGTGGTGTCGGTGACGCTGGAAACCGTGCTGGGGATGCTGGTGGCGCTGGTGCTGAACGCCGAATTCAAGGGGCGCGGTCTGGTCCGCGCCGCGATTCTGGTGCCCTGGGCGATTCCCACCATTGTCTCTGCCAAGATGTGGGCCTGGATGCTGAATGACCAGTACGGCATCATCAATGACATAATGCTGAACCTTGGCCTGATCTCGGAAAAGATCGCCTGGACCGCCTCGACCGATACCGCGATGTATGCGGTGCTGGCGGTGGATGTGTGGAAAACCACGCCGTTCATGGCGCTGCTGTGTCTGGCCGGGCTGCAAACCATCCCGCGCGATATCTACGAGGCGGCCAAGATCGACGGGGTTCATCCGGTCAAGGTGTTTTTCAAGCTGACGCTGCCGCTGGTGCGCCCGGCGCTGATGGTGGCGGTGATCTTCCGCATGCTGGATGCCCTGCGGATCTTCGATCTGATCTATGTGCTGACGCCGAACTCGTCTTCGACCAAGACGATGTCGATCATCAGCCGGGAAAACATGATCGATTTCGACAAGTTCGCCTATGGCTCGGCGCAATCGACGCTGTTGTTCGCCATTCTGGCCATCGTGGTGTCAGCCTACATCTGGCTGGGCAAACTTGACCTTGGCGGGGAGGGGTCCAGATGACCTATGTAAAAACCGGCCTGTTCTATCTGGCGGTTGTGGTGATCGTGGTGTTTTCGGTGTTTCCGTTCTACTACGCCATCATCACCAGCCTGAAAACCGGTACAGCACTGTTTTCGGTAACTTATCTGCCGAAAGACGTGGATTTCAGCAACTATGTCTCGGTGCTGACCGGGCGGACCTTTATCCGCAACCTCGGCAACTCGGTGCTGATTGCCACCACCACCGTGGTGTTTGCGCTGTTTCTGGCGGTGACCGCCAGCTATGCGCTGGCGCGGGTGCGGTTCCGGGGGCGGGGGCTGCTGTTGATGTGCATCCTGGCCGTCTCGATGTTTCCGCAAATCGCGGTGCTGGCCGGGCTGTTCGAACTGATCCGCTTTCTCGGCATCTACAACACGCCGTTTGCGCTGATCCTGTCCTATACGATCTTTACCCTGCCGTTCACCGTCTGGGTTCTGACCACCTTTATGCGCGATCTGCCGGTCGAGATCGAGGAGGCGGCGATTGTCGATGGTGCCAGCCCCTGGATCATCATCACCAAGGTGTTCATGCCGCTGCTGTGGCCCGCTTTGGTCACCACCGGTCTGCTGGCCTTCATCGGGGCCTGGAACGAGTTTCTGTTTGCCCTGACCTTCACCAGTTCCGAGGTGCAGCGCACCGTGCCGGTTGGCATCGCGCTGCTGTCAGGGGCATCGCAGCAGGAAATTCCCTGGGGCCCGATCATGGCGGCTTCGGTGGTTGTAACGGTGCCGCTGATCATCATGGTGCTGATTTTTCAACGCAAGATCGTGGCTGGCCTGACCGCCGGCGGCGTCAAGGGCTAGCCCGGGGGGAACGGAACCATGGCATCTATCCATCTGAAAAACGTCAAGAAGTCCTACGGCGCGGTCAACGTGATCAAAGGCGTGGATCTGGAGATTGAAAAGGGCGAGTTCATGGTGTTTGTCGGCCCGTCGGGTTGCGGCAAATCCACCCTGCTGCGGCTGATTTCAGGGTTGGAAAGCATCACCTCCGGCGACATGCTGTTTGACGGCGAAGTGATGAACAACGTGATCCCGTCGAAGCGCGGCATTGCGATGGTGTTCCAAAGCTACGCACTTTACCCGCACATGAATGTTTATGACAACATGGCGTTCGGGATGAAACTGGCCAAATCCACCCCCGGTGAGATCAAGGCGCGGGTGGAAAAGGCGGCGGAGTTGTTGCAGATCAAGCATCTGCTGGACCGTTTGCCAAAACAACTGTCCGGCGGCCAACGCCAGCGGGTCGCCATCGGCCGCGCCATCGTGCGTGACCCGCGGGTGTTCCTGTTTGACGAACCCCTGTCCAACCTCGATGCCGCCTTGCGGGTCCAGACCCGGTTGGAAATCGCCCGCCTGCACCATTCGATGCAGGATGTGACGATGATCTATGTGACCCATGATCAGGTCGAGGCGATGACGCTGGCAGACCGCATCTGCGTGCTGCGCGATGGCATCGTGGAACAGGTCGGCACCCCGGCGGAACTGTATGAACGCCCGAACTCGATCTTTGTCGCCGGCTTCATCGGATCGCCGAAAATGAACTTCATGACCGGGGCTGCTGCTGCGGCGTTTCAATGTGCCACATTGGGGGTTCGCTCGGAGCATCTGGAAGTGGTCGAAAGTGGTGCTGTCTGGACCGGCGAGGTGGTTCATGCCGAAGACCTCGGGTCTGACAACTATCTGTTTGTCGAGGCTGGCACCGACGAGCCGCTGCTGGTGCGCCGCCCCGGCAAACTGACAATTCCGCTGGGGGCCAAACTGGGCTTGCGCCCGCTGGATGGCCAGTTGCACCGGTTCGATGAAAAGGGCACACCGATCCGGTAACGGCCCGGCCCACGGCCCCGGCGCAACGGTGCCGGGGATTTACCGGATCAGAGCATTTCCGGCCTTTTCGGGCCAAAACAGGGAGCACAAGATGACCATCAGAACCGTTGTCTGGGGCGAAAACGTCCATGAATCCAAGAACAAGACGGTGGCAGAGATCTACCCCAAAGGCATGCACCAATGCATCGCCGACGCCCTGAACATCGACAAGGGGATCAGCGCCACCTGTGCCACCTTGCAGGAGCCGGAACATGGTCTGCCTGCTGCCCGGCTGGCCGAAACCGATGTGCTGGTCTGGTGGGGCCATGCCGCACACGACAAGGTGGAGGACAAGGTGGTGGAACGGGTCGCCGATGCGGTCTGGTCCGGCATGGGGCTGATCCTGCTGCATTCCGCGCATTTCTCCAAGATCTTCAAGCGCCTGATGGGGGCACCCTGCAACCTGACCTGGCGCGAAGCCGGTGAGAGGGAGCGGCTGTGGGTCACCAGCCGCAACCATCCGATCACCAAAGGCATTGGCCTGTCGTTCGAGCTGGAAAACGAGGAAATGTACGGCGAACCCTTTGGCGTACCCGAGCCGCTGGAAACCGTGTTTGTCAGCTGGTTTCAGGGCGGTGAAGTGTTCCGCTCCGGCCTGACCTACAAGCGTGGGGCGGGGTCGGTGTTTTATTTCCGCCCCGGCCATGAAACCTATCCGACCTACCATGATGCCAACGTGCAGACGGTGTTGCGCAATTCGGTCAACTGGGCCCATAACCCGATGGCACGGCTGGCCAACCCAAACGAGGCCCCGAATGTGCCGGTCGATGCCGCCCCGGAAAAGATCGTGGAACGCGGGCCAAAGCTGCATTCTCATGGCGAAGAGGGGTTCCGGTGATGGCTGCCAAATCCTTGCGTATTCTGGTGCTGGGCACCGGCGGCATGGCGCGCAACCATGTCGAACATCTGTCGGCGATTCCCGGCGTTACCATCGTGGCGGGGGTGGATACCCGCCCCGAGCAACTGGCAAAATTCTGTGATACCCACAAGATCGGGGGCCGCTTCGCTTCGCTGGACGAAGCGATCACCTGGGGCCAGTTCGATGCCGCCACCAATGTAACGCCGGATCCGGTGCATTACGCCACCACCATGGCGCTGTTGGCGGCGGGCAAACATGTGCTGTGCGAAAAGCCGTTGTCGACCGACCAGCACAAGGCCCGCGAAATGGCCGATGCCGCTGCGAAAGCCGGGGTCATCAACATGGTCAACCTGACCTATCGCAACGTGCCCGCCCTGCAAAAGGCGGCGCTGATGGTGGCTGCGGGCGATATCGGCCCGGTGCGGCATTTCGAGGCGTCGTATCTGCAAAGCTGGTTGACGCAGATAGCCTGGGGCGACTGGAAAACCGAACAGCAATGGCTGTGGCGGCTGTCGTCCAAACACGGCTCCAAAGGCGTTTTGGGCGACATCGGCATTCACATCGTCGATTTCGCCACCTTTGTCGCCGGCTCTTTTCCCGCCGAAGTGTCATGCCGCCTGAAAACCTTTCACAAGGCGCCGGGCGATCGGATCGGTGACTATGTGCTGGACGCCAATGATTCTTTTGTCATGCATATGGCTCTGCAAAACGGTGCGCTGGGTACGGTCTCTGCCACTCGCTTTGCCTCTGGTCACCACAACGACCTGCGGCTGCGGATCTATGGCGACAAGGGTGGTCTGGAGGTCAGCTTTGAAAATGCCGTCAGCCGGTTGCGGTCCTGCCTTGGCGATGCGGTGAACAGGCCGGAATGGACCGAGGTGGAAACCCCGGATGTCCCCATGGTCTATCAGCGCTTTGTCGCGGCGATTCGCGGCGAAGCGGCGGCAATCCCCGATTTCAACCGCGGTGCCGACCTGCAACGGGTGCTGGATCTGGCGGAACAGTCCGATGCCGAAGCCGGCAAGTCGCTGAAAATCTAGGCGGCGCTTGCGCTAACAGCTGTAATTCAAGGGTGCCGGACTTTGCGGCACGCGGGCAGACCCTCGCCGGTCTGCCCGATTGCAGGGCTGCGCGGAAACGCTTGTCTTGATTGGACTTGCTGCTAGGCTCCCCCCCATGACCTCGTCGCGCAAGACGGCAGGTCAAACCCAAAGGGAGGAATTCATGAATTTCAAGTCCAAGGCACTTGGTGCCACAGTTGCGCTTGCCCTGTCCATGGCGGGCAGTGCCGCCTTTTCGGAACCCAAGGTGCTGATGCTGCATCAGTGGGCCACCGGATCAGATGCCGCTTCGATTGCCAAGCTGGGTGAAATGTTCACCGCAGCCGGTGGCACCTGGGAACAGACCGCCATCGCAGGCCACACCGCCAACACCCTGGCCAAGTTGCGCGCCGACGTGGTGGCAGGCAACGCCCCGTCTGCGGTGCAGCTGAAAGGCCCCGAGATTGCCGAGTGGAACGAGACCGGCATGACCGCCAACATGGATGAACTGGCCGCCGCCGAGGGCTGGGACGCTGTGGTGGCCTCGCAACTCTTGCCGGTGATGAAGCCCGGCGGCCATTGGGTTGCCGCCCCGATGAACATTCACCGGATCAACTGGATCTGGGGCAACAAGGCGGCGATGGAAGCATCGGGTGTCGCCGAACTGCCCAAGACCTGGGCCGATTTCAACGCCGCCTGCGACAAGGCGATTGCCGCTGGCAAGATCTGTCTGGCCCATCTGTCGGCCGACTGGACCGACGCCACCACGTTTGAAGTGGTGGTCTATGGTCAGGACAAGGATCTGTTCCAAAAGGCCTTTGTCGAGGGTGATGTCGATGCCCTGCGCTCCGATGGCATGATCAAGGCGTTTGATCAGATGCGCCTGATGGTCGACAAATACATGGATCCGGCGATTGCAGGCCGCGACTATGATACCGCGTCGAATATGATGGCCAATGGCGATGCGCTGTTCTTCATCATGGGCGACTGGGAAATCGGTGTGCTGAAAGCGGTGGGCAAAGAGCCCGGCACCGACATTGTCTGCGGTCAGGCACCGACCGATTGGGGCCAGCCCGGCTTTATCCTGAACTCTGATTCCGTCGTGTTCTTCCAGCAGAGTGACCCGGATTTCATCGAGGGCCAGAAACTGCTGGCCAGCCAGATCCTGTCGCCCGAGTTCCAGACCACCTTCAACATCACCAAAGGCTCGATCCCGGCGCGGCTGGACGTGGACCTGTCCACCGGCTTCAACCCCTGCCAACAACTGGCGCAAAAGGATCTGCAAGCCTCGATTGACGGCGGCACCCTGGTCCGCTCGATGGCGCACAACATGACGGTGCTGCAAAAGTACCGTGGCGCGATGATGGATCTGATCACCGAGTTCGTGAACACGCCGGAGATGTCCTCGACCGATGCGGCCAATGCGATGGCCGACGCTGTCGAAGCACAGATGTAAGTGCAAGGGCGCGGGTTCCGGCCCGCGCCCATTGCAGCCAGGCCGAACGGGGTGAAATACATGGCTTCCTTTACAGCATCGCCGGGGCAGGTGCCGCGCGAAGCGCTGCGCGACCGTCTGGCCAAGTGGGTGCCGATATTGGTGCTTGCCCCGTCGCTGGTCGCCTCGTTCGTCTATGTTTTCGTGTTTTCGTTCTGGACGCTCTATATCTCGCTCAGCAATTCCACGCTGCTGCCGACCTATAAATTCATTGGGTTCGAGAATTACGCCTCGCTCTGGGGCAACCGGCGCTGGGGCGTTGCCTATACCAACCTGTTCGTGTTTTCGGCGTTTTACGTCGTACTGGCGATGATCATCGGCCTGATGCTGGCGATCCTGATCGACCAGAAGGTGCGTGGCGAGTCGGTCTGGCGCACGATTTTCCTGTATCCGCTGGCGGTGTCGTTCATCGTTACCGGCACGGTCTGGGGCTGGCTCTATAACCCCGGCAGCGGCTTTCAGTTCCTGATCAATTCGATGGGCTGGACCAGCTTCAAGTTCGCGCTGACCACCGACCGCAATTATGCGATCTATGCCATTGTCGCCACCGGCATCTGGCAATCTTCGGGCTTTGCCATGGCGCTGTTCCTCGCGGGCCTCAGGTCGGTTGACGGCGATATCGTCAAGGCGGCGCAGATTGATGGGGCCTCGGTGTTTCGCACCTATCGCCGGGTGATCCTGCCGGTGATCGGGCCGATTTTTCTGGCGGTGGCGGTGGTGCTGCTGCAATTCGCCATCAAGACCTTTGACCTTGCGGTGGCGCTGACCAATTCCGGCCCCGGCATTTCCACCACATTCCCCGCCACTTACGTCTATGACCTGATGTTCCAGCGTGGCCAGATCGGCGAAGGCGCTGCGGCGGCGATGATGATCCTGGCCGCTCTGGCAGTGGTGCTGGTGCCCTATGCCCTGTATCTGTCGTGGTCGCGTGGCAAGGAGGCGGGTCATGGCTGATGCAACCCACGACCAATCCGCCGCCAGTGCCGCCCGCAGGTATCTGCTGGCCCGGGTGGTGATCTATGGCATCCTGTCGATCTTTGCGCTGGTCTATATCATCCCCTTGCTGGTGGTGGTGGCCAACTCGTTCCGCGAACTGGACGAGATATCGCAAAACGGCCTGATTGCCTTCCCCAAAAGCTTTCGCCTCGATGCCTGGCCGGAAGCCTGGAGCACCTACTGCATCGGTGGCACCTGCGAAGGCATGCACCGCTATTTCTGGAATTCGGTCCGCATGGTGGTGCCCGCCACCATCATCTCCACCGCGCTGGGTGCTGTAAACGGCTATGTGCTCTCGAAATGGAAGTTTCGCGGGTCAGAGGTGCTGTTCACCTGCATGTTGCTTGGCGTGTTCATGCCCGGCCAGATCGCGCTGCTGCCCTGGGCGTTCTTGCTCGGCAAACTGGGGCTGGCCAACTCGGTCTACGGCCTGATTCTGGTGCATTGCATTCAGGGCATCAGCTTTACCACCCTGTTTTGCCGCAACTATTACGTGTCGATCCCGGATGATCTGATCAAGGCGGCGCGGATCGATGGCGCCGGGTTCTGGCGGATTTTCCGCCGCATCATCCTGCCGATCTCGCCGCCGATCCTGATTGTGACGGTGATCTGGCAGTTCACCGGCATCTGGAACGAATATCTGTTTGGTGTCGTGCTGAACTCCGGCCAACAGCAACCGATTACGGCGGCATTGGTGGCATTGTCGACCAACGGCACCAATGTGCGGGTCTATGACGTGATGTCGGCGGCGGTGCTGATCGGCGCGCTGCCGCCGCTGCTGGTCTATTTCTTCGGTGGCAAATACTTCGTCCGTGGTCTGACCGCCGGCGCAATCAAATGAGGCAGTCAGCATGGCATCTTTGACCATTCGCAACATCCGCAAGGCTTTTGGCGCGATCGAAGTGCTGAAAGGCATCAATATCGAAGCCAAGGCCGGGGAGTTCATCGCCCTGGTCGGCCCCTCTGGCTGCGGCAAAAGCACCCTGCTGGCGATGATCGCGGGCCTTGAGACCATCAGCTCCGGCGAGATCTATATCGGCGACCGCCTGGTCAATTCGGTGGCCCCGAAGGATCGCGACATCGCCATGGTGTTCCAGTCCTACGCGCTTTACCCCACCATGACGGTGCGCGACAATATGGCGTTCGGCATGGAAAGCCGGGGGGTGCCACGGGCGGAACAAAAAGCCACCATCGCCCGTGTCGCCGCGCTGTTGCAGATCGAACCGCTGCTGAACCGCAAACCCGGGCAATTGTCCGGCGGCCAGCGCCAGCGCGTTGCCATGGGCCGGGCGCTGGTGCGCGACCCCGAACTGTTCCTGTTTGATGAACCGCTGTCCAACCTTGATGCCAAGCTGCGCGTCGACATGCGGACCGAAATCAAGAAACTGCACAACAACATCGGCAAGACCACGGTCTATGTCACCCACGATCAGGTTGAAGCAATGACCTTGGCCAGCCGCATCGCCGTGATGCACAAGGGCGAAGTGCAGCAGTTCGACGAGCCGGAGGTGGTCTATAACCGCCCCGCCAACATCTTTGTCGCCGGTTTCATGGGGTCGCCGTCGATGAACTTCATCGCCGCCGAATGCGTGCAGGAGGCGGGGCGGGCTGCGGTGCGGTTTGCGCTGGCCGATAATACCACCGCCACGCTGGCGCTGGCCAACCCGTCACCCGCCACCGGGCGCAAGGTGGTCCTGGGTATCCGCCCCGAACATTTCAGCCGCTACCGCCCCGATATGGCCAACCGCCCCGGTATCGCCCGGATCTCGGCTCCGGTAGAGGTGGTGGAACCGACCGGGGCCGAAACCATGGCGGTGCTGCGGATCGGCGGCAAGGAAGTGGTCGGGCGGTTTGATCCGCATGACAGTCCGAAACAGGGCGAAGTGATGGAACTGGCAGTTGACATGACCCGCGCCTGCCTGTTCGATCCCGCCAGCGAAACGCTGATCTGAGGTTCCGAAATTTCCCAATATGCCACATACCCCAGTCTGCGGGGCCGCACCGTCTTTGTGACCGGCGGTGCCAGTGGCATCGGCGAAGATGTTGTCCGCGCCTTTGCCGCCAATGGCGCCAAGGTTGCCTTTGTCGATATACAGGACGCGGCGGGCGCAGCACTGGCCGCCGAACTGGGCGCGTTGTTCCTGCCCTGCGATATCACCGATACCGATGCTCTGGTGGCTGCGATCACCACCACCCGCGACCAGCTTGGCCCGATTTCGGTGCTGGTCAACAACGCCGCCAACGATGACCGCTGCGCCATCGATGAGGTGACGCCGGACTATTGGGACCGGCAGATGGACATCAACCTGAAACCGCAGTTTTTTGCGGCACAGGCCGTCAGGCCGCAGATGCAGGCGCTGGGCGGCGGGTCGATCATCAATTTCTCCTCGATCGCATGGCGCTATGGCGCAGATGCGATGTCGGTCTATGCCACCGCGAAATCCGGGACCATCGGCCTGTCGATGGCGCTGGCGCGCGGTTTTGGTGCCGACAACATCCGGGTCAATTCGATTGAACCGGGTGCGGTGATGACCGAACGGCAGCGCCAGTTGTGGTACAAGGATCAGGCGGATGTCGACCGGATGGTGGGTCAACAGATCATCAAGCAGGTGCTGACCGGCACCCACATCGCCCGGATGGTGCTGTTTCTGGCCGCCGATGACAGCAGCATGATCACCAAACAGACCTTTATCGTTGATGCGGGGATGCGCTAACGCCATGCAGATCATCACCGGACTGAACCCCTATGGCCTGACCTGGCACCTTGGCCTGCAAGGCATGGGAACGCCGCGCTTCAACCCTAACGGCACCGGCCTGCCGGGGTTCATCGCCCTGGCGCAAGAGCTTGGCGGCAAGGCGCTGGAACTGTGGGAAGGCTGGCTGAAGGACATGAGTGACGCCGATCTGGCGGCGCTGCGGGCACAACTGGATGGCTTGGGCATGGCGCGGGTGGTCAGTTCCGGCTTGCAACAGGGTGACATGGCGCTGCTGGTCCGCGCGGCGCTGACGCTCAACGCGCCCTATATCCGGTTTGCCCTGACCCCGATCCTGTGCGGTGACCGCGCCGCCGCCGGCCCGCGCTGGGGTGAACTGGTGGCCTCGGTCCGGGCAAAGCTGGCGGCTTATGCCCCCGTGGCGGCCGCCAATGGCCTCACCATCCTGATCGAGAACCATCAGGATTTCACCAGCCGCGAACTGGTCAGCTTTTGCGAGGAATTCGGCCCCGCTGTCCGCATCGTCTATGACACCGGCAACAGCTTTCCGGTGGCCGAGGCACCCTTGGATTTCACCGCAGTGGTCGCGCCTTACGTCCGCCATGTCCATCTGAAAGACTACCGGGTGCAATGGACCGACGAGGGGCTGCTGCTGGTGCGCTGTGCCATCGGCGACGGCGCGGTGCCGTTTGCCGGGATTTTCGACATTCTGGCGCGGCACCACGACGCCATGACCGCTGTGCTGGAACCCGGCGCGCTGGAGGCGCGGCATGTGCGGCTGTTCACCCCCGGCTGGTGGCAGGGCTACGCGCCGCGCGCTGCCACCAGCCTCGCCGCCGTGCTGTTGGCGGCGCGGGTCAACCGCTTGCCCGATGACGCCGACTGCCGCACGCCGTGGGAACGCGGCGATGATGCGGCGCTGGAACGTTATGAGCTTGACATGATCCGGCGATCCGCCGCGAACATGAAACAACTGGGGATCATGTAGGGAGGCCGGGGTGGCAAAGGAACTGGCGGGAAAGGTGGCGTTTGTCACCGGGTCGGGGCGTGGACTGGGCCAGGTGATGGCGCAAAAGATCGCAGCCATGGGCGCGGATATCGTGGTGCATGATCTGGACTGGACCTCGCCTGCCGTCTTTGGCGAAAACGAGGATCTGGGGGCGGTGGTGCGCCAGATCGAGGCGCTGGGGGTGCGCGCCATGGCCGTTACCGGCAATATCGGTGACCGCGACGCCGTGGCAAAGATGAAGGCCGATATTGATGCCAAATTCGGCCAGGTCGAGATTCTGGTGAACTGCGCTGGTGGTGATATCGGCGCATCGGGCGGCAAACCGGTGCCGAACAACGTGCTGGGTATTCCGTACGAGGATATCATCGTGCTGACCAACAACAACCTGATCGGCACCATGCTGGTGACCCAGGCCTTTGTGCCCGGCATGGTCGAACGCCGCTCGGGCCGGGTGGTCAACATCGGCTCTGCCGCTGCGCACGCCGGTTATTCCGGCGGCGCGATCTATGCCACGCTGAAAGCGGCAGTGGTGCATTATACCCGGTGCCTCGCCGCCGAAGTGCTGACCAGCGGGGTCCGGGTCAATGCCGTCAGCCCCGGCCCGGCCAAAACCGCACGGTTTCAGGCGACCCGGGTGGTCGAAGTGGCCAAGATGAACTCCAACAGCCCCAGCTTTGACCGGTATGCCGAACCGGCAGAGATTGCCGATGCCGTGGCCTGGCTGGTCAGCGACGGGGCGCGGTTCGTGCATGGTCAGGTGATCCGGGTCGATGGCGGGCTGACGCTGTATCCGGGATAAGCGCGGGCGGATCCCCAAACCCACGCTGCCCCGGACCTGATCCGGGGCCTCGGGTCTTGCGCCGGCCTTGCGGATCGAGGCCCCGGCTCGGGGGCGGCGGCCCCCCCGGAAGGTCAAGGCCAAGCCCTTTACTTCGGCTTTTCGCCGCGCCACCAATATGGCGCGAGACAGGGCAGGGGGCGGCGATGAAGATCATCAGGCTGGAGAGCTTTGGCAATGAATATGTGACCTTTACCCGTGTCACCACCGAAAGTGGCGCAACCGGCTGGGGGCAATTGTCGACCTATAATGCCGACATCAGCGCCACGGTGTTTCACCGCCAGATCGCGCCGCATGCCCTGGGTACCGAGGTGGACAGCATGGAGGATACCCTGGCCCTGATCGGCGAGCGCGAACATAAATTCCCGGGGTCGTATCTGCGCCGCGCCATGACGGGCCTTGATACCGCTGTCTGGGATCTGCGCGGCAAGCTGGCCGAAAAGCCGGTGGTATCGCTGTTGGGCGGCACCCCGGGGCGGCTGCGCGCCTATGCCAGTTCGATGCAGCGCGACATCACGCCGGAAGATGAGGCGGCGCGGTTTGTGCGGCTGCGTGACCGCGACGGCTTTACCGCTTTCAAATGGCGGGTCGGGGCGGAATGCGGGCGGGGGCGCGATCAATGGCCGGGCCGGACCGAGGCGGTGGTGCCGGTGGTTTCCAGGGCTTTGGGGGAAGGGATCGACAAACTGGTCGATGCCAATTCCTGCTATTCGCCCACGCAGGCCATCGAACTGGCCAAACGGCTGGAAGATCACGGCATTGGCCATTTCGAGGAACCCTGCCCCTATTGGGAGTTCGATCAGACCAAACAGGTCACCGATGCCGTGACGATGGACGTGACCGGCGGCGAGCAGGATTGCGAATTTCCTCTCTGGCGGTCGATGATCCGCGAACGGGTGGTGGATATCGTGCAGCCCGATGTGATGTACATGGGCGGGATTTCCCGCACGCTGGAAGTGGCGCGAATGGCGGCGGCGGCGGGCCTGCCCTGCACCCCGCATGCCGCCAACCTGTCGCTGGTCACGATCTGCACCATGCATCTGCTGAAAGCGATCCCGAATGCCGGCAAGTATCTGGAGTTTTCCATTGAAGGCCTGGACTATTACCCGTGGCAGCACGGGCTGTTTCTGGGCGATCCCTACCGGATTGATCAAGGCCACGCGATCGTGCCCGATGCACCCGGTTGGGGGGTGGAGATCAACCCGGAGTTTCTGGCGGGTGCGCGCTATCAGGTCAGCGAAAAGTAGGGGGCTTTGCCCCCCGCTACGCTCCCCCCAGGATACTTGGGAACAGAAAATGTACGGGGTCAGTACCAGGCATCGGCCATTCCGGCTTTGCGATTGTGCATGAAAGCCAGCAGTTCTGCGTCGATGGCGGGGTCAAGCGGCGGGGCCTCGTATTCGGCAAGCGTCTTTTTCCACGCCGCGTTGGCGCGTTCAGGGGATGCGGTGGCGCCCGCCGCCTCCCACTTTTCAAACGGCTCATTGTCGCTTTGCGTCGATTCCCAGAACGCGCCTTTGTAGTTGGCCAGGGTGTGGGTGCAGCCGAGGAAATGGTTGCCGGGGCCAAGTTCCTCGAACGCGTCGAACGCAAGGCTGTTGTCGTCGATCACGATGCCGTCAAGATAGCTGTGCAGCATGCCGCACATATCGGCATCCATCATGAATTTCTCATAGGACATGCTGAGAAGCCCATCCAGAAACCCCGCCGAATGCAGGATGAAGTTGGCACCGGAATGAATGGCCGACAACATCGACATCGTGCCTTCCATCATCGCCTGGCCGTCGGGCAGTTTCGAGGTGGTGAAGTTGCCGCCACAGCGCAGCGGCAGGCCAAGGCGGCGCGCCAACTGACCGAGGATCAGGGTGCCCGCCGCCGGTTCCGGGGTGCCAAAGGTCGGCGAGCCGGAGCGCAGGTTCATCGAACTGAGGAAATTGCCGAAAATCACCGGGGCACCGCGGCGTTCCAACTGGGTCAGCGCACACCCGGCCATGGTTTCGGCCAGCGATTGCGCCAATGCACCCGCCGTTGTCACCGGCCCCATCGCGCCGCCAAGGATGAAGGGGACCACGACTGCCGCCTGATTGGCCCGGGCATAGGCGCGCAGGCTGGTGGTCATGGTGCCATCCCAAACGAGGGGCGAGTTCACATTCACATTGCCGAGGATCACACAGTTTTCATTGACGAAATCGCGCCCGAACAGAATCCGGCACATTTCGATATTGTCGTCGGCACGGGCCTCGGCGGTGACAGATCCCATGAAGGCGCGGTCGGAATATTTGATATGCGAATAGACCATATCCAGATGGCGCTTGTTGACCGGGACATCGGTGGGCTCACAGATGGTACCACCGGAATGGTGCAGCCAGGGCGACGATTGCGCCAGTTTGATGAAATTGCCGAAATCCTCGATCGTGCCATAGCGCCGGCCCTTGTCGATATCCATCACGAAGGGCGAGCCATAGGCCGGGGAAAACACCACCGACTTGCCGCCGATCAGCACCGAGTTGGCGGGGTTGCGGGCATGTTGGGTGAATTCCCGGGGTGCCGTCTTCAGCACCTCGCGCAGCATGCCGGGCGGGAATTTCACCAGCGTATCAGCGACTTCTGCACCGGCGCGTTGCCACAGCGCCAGAGCCGCCGGATCATCGCGGAACAGGATGCCGGTTTCGGCAAGGATGCGGTCTGCCGTCGCCTCGATCCTTTGCAACCCCTCTTCGGACGCGATGTCATAGGGCGGGATGCCCCGGATGATATAGGGGCGGTGCAGGCTGGTATCGGGTGCGGCATCGCGTTCGCCGCGGCCATGGCGGCCGCCGGCGCGGGATCGTTTCGGGGCATCAAGGCTCATCTTACAGATCCTTCATCAGGCGCAGCGCGTCATAGATCGCGGCATGAATGTTGCGGGCCGACACCGCGTCGCCGATGCGGAACAACTGGAAGCCATCAGGCCCGCCGGTCAACGCCTGTGCCCGGCCGTCGATCAGCGCGCCGTGATCCACCGCACCCAGGTTGGACGATTGTGGTTTCAGCGCGAAATACAGCGCATCCAGCGGCAGGGTACCGTGGTTGACCACCACCTGATCATAATGAGCTTCGCGCGCCAAAGCCATGTAATCGCTGCCAATCGTGGCTTTCAGCCGGTTGCCGTCACGCGCCACCGACCGCAGCCGGTAGGTGACGGTAAAGGTCACATCGCGGGCCTGCAACGCCCGCATGTAGGGCACCAGATTCATCGCCATCACATCGGGGGCAAAGCTGCGGTCCGGTGTCATCACCTCGACATGGGCACCGGTTTCGGCGATCAGTTGGGCGGCTTGCAGCGCCGCATGGTCGCCTGCATCGTCAAACAGCAGCACATTGAGCCCCGGTTTCACATCGCCAGACAGGATATCCCAGGCGGTGACCACCAGATCGCTGCCCGCCTCCAGCGGTGTGGCTTGCGGCATCCCACCGGTGGCGACAATCACCAGATCTGGGTTTTCGCCTGCCACATCAGCAGCTTCGGCGAAGGTATTAAACCGAAAATCCACCCCCCGGGCGGCGCATTGCGCCATGCGCCAATCAATGATGCCGATCATCTCGCGCCGCCGAGGCGTGCGCGCCGTCAACCTGATCTGCCCACCCGGGACATCGGCCGCCTCAAACACCGTGACCCGATGCCCGCGTTCGGCGGCAACCCGCGCTGCCTCCAACCCGGCAGGACCGGCCCCCACCACCACCACCCGGCGCTTGACCTCTGCCGCAGCGATCACATGCGGCATCGTCAGTTCGCGCCCGGTCGCCGGGTTGTGGATGCACAGGGCCTCGCCGGCACCATAGATCCGATCGAGGCAATAGGTGGCACCGACACAGGGGCGGATATCCGCCTCGCGCCCCTCGATGATCTTTTGCACGATATGGGGGTCAGCCATATGGGCGCGGGTCATGCCGACCATATCCAGCTTGCCCGAAGCCACAGCATGGCGCGCGGTGGCCACATCGGCAATCCGCGAGGCGTGAAACGTCGGCATGCCAATCTCGGCGCGGATTCTGCCAGCGAAATCAAGGTGAGGCGCCGATTTCATCCCCTGCACCGGGATCACATCGGTCATCGCCGGGTCGGTGTGGATCTGCCCCCGGATGATGTTGAGAAAATCGACCATGCCGCCGCCCTGAAACCGCCGCGCCATCTCCAGCCCATCGGCTTCGGTGATGCCGCCCGGCGCGACCTCATCGGCGGTATAGCGCACCCCGATCAGGAAATCGGGGCGTACCCGCGCCCGCACCGCCGTCAGCACATCGGCGGCAAAGCGGAACCGGTTGTCAAACGACCCGCCATAGGGTGCCGCCAGCGCATTGGTCAAGGGCGACATGAACTGATCCATCAGATGGCCGTAGCATTCGAATTCTATGCCATCGAGGCCCGCCTCCTGCATCCGTTCCGCTGCATCGGCGTAATCCGCGATGATCCGGACAATGTCCCAGTCTTCCAATACCTTGGGAAAGGCGCGGTGCGCCGGTTCGCGAAACGGGCCGGGGGCAACCGAGGGCAGCCAGTCGCCCTTGTTCCAGGTGGTGCGCCGCCCCAGATGGGTCAGCTGGATCATCACGGCGCAGCCATGATCGTGGCATTCATCGGAAAGCGCCTTCATCCAGCCGACCACCTCATCCTTGTAGGCCAGGATGTTGTTGAACACCGGCGGGCTGTCGCGGCTGACGGCGGCTGATCCCGCCGTCATCGTCAGCGCCACCCCGGCTTTGGCGCGTTCGACGTGATAGGCGCGGTAGCGGTCCTTGGGCATGCCATCGACCGGATAGGCCGGTTCATGACTGGTGGTCATGATCCGGTTGCGCAGCGTCAGGTGTTTCAGCTGATAGGGTTGCAGCAGCGGGTCACTGGACATGCGGGGCCTCGGGGATCGGTTGACCCCACCCTAACGCCTCCGCTCCCCCCGGATCGTCCAAAAGCGACATTGGTTTCGCCGGTTGGCCAAATCGCGCCGGGCCTGCACCCCCGCCGCTTTTCTTTTGCACAAATACTCCCTGGTGTCCCCGGCAAGCGCAGCGGGAGCAGCGGGCAGATGAAATCATGCTGTCCGCCACCGGTGCAACAGGCTGAATTTTCGGAGAAAATTCGCACCTGGAATGCCGCGTTCGCCGGGTTTCAAAGCACACGGCGGCGGCATCGATTAGCTGGCGACCACGGTCCTGACCCCGGCAGCCCCCAGCATCTCGGCGATATCGGCAGGGGGGTCCTGATCGGTGACCAGGGTGTGGATCAGATCCGGCTCGCCAATGCGGATCGGGGCGGGGCGGCCGAACTTGGTGGCATCCGCCGCGATGATCGCGGTTTCGGCGCAATCGATGATGGTCCGGGAAAACTCGGCTTCGCCAAGGTCTTGCAGCATGAACCCGGCGTGGGCGTCGATGGCGGTGGCCGACAGCACCGCGAAATCCACCCGGAACTGCCGGACAAAGGCCAGCGCCTCGGCGCCAAAGGCACCGCCATCATGGCTGCGCAATTCACCGCCCGCCATGAACACCCGGTTCCCGTTCTGCATGGTCAGCGCCTGTGCCACCGTCAGCGAATTGGTGACCACCAGCAGGTTCTGATGGCTTTTCAACGCCTGCGCCACATAGGCGGTGGTGGACCCGATATCCAGAAACAGCGATGCGCCATCCGGGATCATCATGGCAAGCTGGCGCGCAATCTTCAGCTTGGCATCAGGTTGTTCCTTGAACCTTTGGGTAAAGGTCGGCTCTGCCACCCAGTCCTTCAGATAGACCCCGCCGTGAACCTTGCGCACCAGCCCCTGTTCTTCCAGCCGCCGGACGTTCCGGCGGATGGTTTCCTCGGTCACCTGCAGGCGGCGGGAGATGTCGAGGATCCGGCCTGACCCTGACTGATTAAGGATCGACAGAATCTCCACTTCGCGTTGGGTTGAATGCATCGGGCGACTCCTGCACAGTCTGAAAATGTGAATATGCAAGGCATTCTGTCGCCAATATTCAATAAAAAGCAACAAAAAACACAACCATAATCACAAAAACCCACAATTTGGTTTGACAGGGTGCCGGAGTCGCCCGCACCATGGCGGGGAGGATCAGCCTCCCCCGGAAGACGATGATGACTGCCCTTGACCGTGTGCGTGCCTTGCCGATCTGGTCCGGCCCGGTGGATCCGGTGCCGCTGGAGGGCGGTATCACCAATGTGAATTTCCGGGTTCAGGACGGGGCGCGGCGCGTCATGGTGCGGGTTGGCACCGACATTCCGGTGCATCACGTCATGCGGTTCAACGAACTGGCGGCCAGCCGTGCCGCCCATGCCGCCGGGATATCGCCGGCGGTTTTGTACCATGAACCCGGCATTCTGGTGCTCGACTGGATCGAGGGGCGCAGCCTGAGTGCTGCCGATGTCGCCGCACCCGGGATGCTGGAACGGGTGCTGCCGCTGCTTGCCCGCTGCCACCGCGACATTCCCACCCACCTGCGCGGCCCCTCGCTGGTGTTCTGGGTCTTTCACACCATCCGCGACTATGCCGCGACGCTGCGCGAAGGCGGCAGTCGCCATGCTGCCCAATTGCCCGACCTGCTGGCGCAAGCGGCAAAGCTGGAAGCGGCCACCGGCGCGATTGATCTGGTGTTCGGCCATAACGACCTGTTGCCCGCCAACCTGATGGAGGATGGCAGCAGGCTGTGGCTGATCGACTGGGATTATGCCGGGTGGAACAGTCCGTTGTTCGATCTGGGTGGGCTTTCTGCCAATTGCAGCCTGTCCTCTGCGCAGGAATGTTGGCTTTTGGAAAGCTACTACGACCGCACACCAACAGCTGACCTCCTCCACCGCTACCACGCCATGAAAGCCGCCGCCGCGCTGCGCGAAGCGCTGTGGAGCATGGTGTCGGAACTGCACTCCGAGCTGGATGTCAACTTCGCCGCCTATACCGAAAAGACCCTCGCCGCCTGGCGCGCGGCCCATGACCACTTCACCCAAAGCTGAGGCAAAGATGCAGGATTTCCCCACCACAGCCCGCGCCGTCATCATCGGCGGCGGCATCGTAGGCTGCTCCACCGCCTATCATCTGGCCAAACTCGGCTGGACCGATACGGTGCTCTTGGAACGCGCCAAGCTGACCTCCGGCACCACCTTCCATGCCGCAGGCCTTGTTGGCCAGTTGCGCACTTCGGCCAACATCACCCAACTCCTGGGCTACTCGGTCGACCTTTATACCCGGCTGGAGGCGGAAACCGGCGTCGCCTCCGGCTGGAAACGCAACGGCGGCTTGCGGCTGGCCTGCAACCCCGACCGCTGGACCGAGGTGAAACGGCAAGCCACCACCGCCCATTCGTTCGGGCTGGAGATGCACCTGCTGACCCCGCGTGAGGCGCAGGACCTGTGGCCGCTGATGGCTATCGATGACCTGATCGGTGCCGCCTATCTTCCCACCGACGGTCAGGCCAACCCGTCCGACATCACCCAGAGCCTCGCCAAAGGCGCCCGGATGGCCGGGGTGCGGATCATCGAGGATTGCCCGGTCACGCGCATCTGCATCGACGCCGCTGGTCGGATCAGCGGGGTTCAAACCCCCCGGGGCTTCATCGACTGCGAGATCGTGGTCTGTTGCGCCGGGCTGTGGACCCGGGCACTGGCGGCCACCATCGGCGTCAACGTGCCGCTGGTGGCGGTGGAACATCAATACATGATCACCGAAGCCATTCCGGGGGTGACCTCGAACCTGCCCACCCTGCGCGACCCCGACCGGCTGACCTATTGGAAAGAGGAGGTGGGCGGGCTGGTGATGGGCGGCTATGAACCGAACCCGGTGCCATGGGCGGTGACAGGCATCCCGGATGGCCACACGTTCCAGCTGCTCAATTCCAACTTCGACCATTTCGAGCAATTCATGGCCAATGCCATCGCCCGGGTGCCTGCGATGGAAACCGCCGGGATCAAACAGCTGCTCAACGGCCCCGAAAGCTTCACCCCCGATGGCAATTTCATCCTGGGTGAGGCCCCCGAACAGCGCGGCTTTTTCGTCGGTGCCGGGTTCAACGCCTTTGGCATCGCCTCGGGTGGCGGGGCAGGGATGGCGCTGGCGGAATGGGTGGCGAAAGGCGAGCCGCCGTTTGATCTGTGGCCGGTCGATATCCGCCGCTTTGGCCGGGTGCACCGATCGACAGCGTGGGTGCGCCAACGCACGATGGAGGCTTACGGCAAGCATTACACCATTGCCTGGCCATCCGAGGAATACCAGACAGGCCGCCCCAACCGCCGCTCGCCTTTGTATCATTTGCTCAAGGCGCAGGGGGCCTGTTTTGGCGAAAAGCTGGGCTGGGAACGACCGAACTGGTTTGCCAGTGCGGCAGCGGGCGAGGTACCCGAAGACCGCACCAGCTTTGAGCGCCCCGGCTGGTGGAACGCGGTGGCGCGCGAACACCATGCCTGCCGCACCGCTGCCGTACTGATCGACCAATCCAGCTTCGCCAAGTTCCGGGTCTGCGGCTCCGATGCCGGCTATGCGCTGAACCAGATCTGCGCCAACAATGTCGACCGCCCAATCGGCAGCCTGACCTATAGCCAGATGCTGAATCCCAAGGGCGGCATCGAGTGCGATCTGACGGTGGTGCGGCTGGCGCGCGACGACTATTACATCGTCACCGGCACCGGCTTTGCCACCCATGATTTCAACTGGATCGCACGCAACATCGCGCCCCACACCGATGCGCGGATTGTCGATGTGACATCGGGCACCGCCGTGCTGTCGCTGATGGGGCCAAAGGCGCGGGTGATCCTGCAACGGGTCTGCGAAGATGACCTTGGCAACACAGCTTTTCCGTTCGGAACAGCGCGCTGGATTTCGGTGGCGCATTGCCCGGTGCTGGCGCTGCGGGTCACTTACGTCGGCGAACTGGGCTGGGAATTGCACATGCCCACCGATGTCGCCGTGACGGTGTACGAGGCGCTGATGGCGGCGGGGGCGGAGCATGGCCTGGTCAACGCCGGATACCGCGCCATTGAAACCCTGCGGCTGGAAAAAGGGTTCCGCGCCTGGGGCTCCGACATCGGTCCCGACCATACGCCGCTGGAGGCGGGACTGGGTCAGTTTGTCAAATTCCGCTCCGGCATCGACTTCATTGGCCGCGAGGCCCTGCTGGCGCAGCGTGAAGCCGGGGTGAAAAAGCTGCTGGCGGGGTTTACCGTCGCTGACCCTTCGGTGGTGCTCTTGGGCCGCGAAACCATCTTTCGCGGCGGCAAGCGGGTCGGCTGGCTCAGTTCCGGCGGCTTTGGCCATACCTTCGGCCTGCCGATCGGCTATGGCTATGTGCGGCACGTCGAAGGGGTGACAGCGGAATATGTGATGTCGGGGACCTATGAGCTGGAAGTGGCGTCGGTGCGGGTCGCGGCACAGGCGCACCTGACGCCGCTCTATGATCCGAAGATGGAGCGGGTGCGGGGGTAGGGCCATTCCGTTTCCTGGAACCGTCTGAGGGGGGCCGCAGTGCGGCCACCATCGGTTCCTTGCCCAAAGCCGCAAGGCGACGGCAAGGGACATTGTTCCGGGTGCCGTGGTCGGGATTTCGGGCGCGCCTGCCTGGGCGGGCGCTCTACCCGCGCCTGCCTCCGATCTCAAGAATGGCGGGCAGGCAGGCGCGACCGAATTTGTCTCCGCCAAATCCGGCAAGAAACCGATGTTACAGCGACGCCCTTAGACAGGTCAAACGGGGCGGCACGCGTCAGTGAGGTTTGCAAAACAGCATGCCTGACGGTTCAACACCTCCTCAATGCCCACCCCAAGGCCCATGGTGCGCCCCCGCCGCGTCCACCCGCTCAAACCCATGCGCGCCAAAGAAATCCCGCTGCGCCTGGATCATGTTCGCGGTGCCGCGCCCGGTGCGCATCATGTCGAAATAGCTCAGACCTGCGGCCAGCGCGGGCACCGGCAGCCCGTTCAGCGCCGCCTGCGCCACCACAGCCCGCAAGGCGCCGTGGTTGGCTTTCAGCAACGCGGCAAAGAACGGCGCCTGCATCAGGTTCACCCCCGGACTGGCGGCCAGTGCGGTCGACATGTCGTTAAGCATGGCAGAGCGGATGATGCAGCCCTCGCGCCAGACATTGGCGACGGCGGGCATCGGCAGGCCCCAGCCAAAGGCGGTGCTGGCGGCCGACAGCAGCGCGAAGCCTTGGGCATAGCACATGATCTTGCCCGCGATCAGCGCGCTTTCCAGCCCGTCGATGGTAATCGCCCCAGCCGCCAGCCGCGAGGGTGCTGCCCCAAACAACGCCTCCCCCGCCCGCCGCTCCTCCAGCCGCGACGACAGGTTGCGCGCCGTCACTGCCGCCTCGATCACCGGAATCGCCGAGGCCAGATGCTGCGCCTCGACCGCTGTCCAGCGCCCGGTGCCCTTTTGCCCGGCGCGGTCCAGAATCACATCCAGCATGGCACCCCCGGTGCCGGGGTCCAAAGCCACCGAAACATGGCCAGAGATCTCAATCAGATAGGACGACAGCACCCCCTTGTTCCAGCGCTGAAATACCGCGCCGCAGTCGGCGGCACTCATCCCGATACCGTCGCGCATCACGCCGTAGGCTTCGGCGATCATCTGCATATCGGCATATTCAATGCCGTTATGCACGGTTTTCACGAAATGCCCCGCCCCCGCCTCGCCCATCCAGGTGGCGCAGGGGATGCCGTTGTACTTGGCGGCAATCGCCTCCATCACCGGGGCAACCCGGTCCCACGCCGCCTTTGGCCCGCCCCCCATGATCGAGGGGCCATGCCGCGCCCCTTCTTCGCCGCCCGACACCCCGATGCCCAGATATTGCACCCCGGCAGCAGCGGCAGCGGCGGCACGGCGGTTGGTATCCTGAAAATTCGCATTGCCAGCGTCGATGATCAGGTCATCCTGATCCAGCAGCGGGCGCAGGGCCGCGATCTGTTCATCGACCGGATCCCCGGCATTGACCATCAGGATGATGGCGCGCGGCCTCTTGATGGCGGCAACCAGATCACCCAGCGTATCGCAGGCAGTCAACTGCGGTGCCAGCACCCCGGCACCGGCGACAAACGCATGGGTAGTGGCGGTGGTGCGGTTGAACACGGCGATTGGAAAGCCTTTTTCCGCGATGTTCAGCGCCAGCGCCGCCCCCATGGTGCCAAGGCCGATCAGACCGATGGTTGCAGTTGCACTCATGGCTTTTGCACTCCGTTCCGGTTCAGGCTGATGCTATAGACCGATGTGGTGGCGGTGATGAACAGCTGATGCTTTTCGCGCCCGCCAAAGCACAGGTTGGAGACAATCTCCGGCACCAGGATCTTGCCGATGCGGGTGCCCGACGGGTTGATGCAATGCACCCCGTCGCCAGCCGATGACCACAGGTTGCCGTCACTGTCGCAGCGGATGCCATCGGCGCAGCCGGCGCTGATCGTGTGGAACACCTCACCCCCGGTCAGTGTGCCACCCGAAACGTCAAACACCCGGATATGCTGGGGGTCGGAATGAAACATCCGCCCGGTGTCGGCGATATAAAGCTTTGACTCATCGGGGGAAAACGCCAACCCATTGGGGCAGTTGAAATCCCCCGCCACCACCGCCATCGTACCATCAGGGTCGATCCGGTAGACATTGCAGGGCAGCTCCTGACTGCCCTGAAACCCCTCGTAATTGGTCATGATGCCGTAATGCGGATCGGTGAACCAGATTGCGCCATCGGAACTGACCACGACATCATTGGGTGAATTCAGCCGCTTGCCCTGAAACCCATCAGCAATCACCGTGACCCTACCATCCCATTCGGTGCGGGTCACCCGCCGCGTCCCGTGTTCACACGACACCAGCCGACCCTGGCGGTCGCGGGTATGGCCATTGGCAAAGTTTGACGGCTCGCGGTAGACCGAGGTGCCAACCCCGGGGATCCAGCGCAGGATGCGGTTGTTCGGAATGTCCGAAAACAGCAGGCAATTGCCATCGCCCAGCCACACCGGCCCCTCGACCCAGGCATAGCCGGTGGCGATCTGGCGCAAAGGCGCGTTGAACAGCACATAATGTTCAAACACCGGGTCTTCGGCAATATGGCATGGCATGACAGGTCCTCCCCCGCCAACGTTATCGCTAACGGCCACGCGAAAGAAAAGCGGCAAAACGCAGGGAACCGGGTTCAGATCACCGGGTTCAGATCACCGGCGTCAGCAACGGCTGCCCGGCAAAATGCGCCGCCAGATTGTCACACATCAATTCCGCCATCGCCAGCCTGGTTTCCAGGGTGCCTGATCCGATATGCGGCTGCATCAGCAGGTTCGGCACATTCTGAAACGCAGGGTCATAGGCGGGTTCGCCGTCGAACACGTCCAGCGCCGCCGCCCCCAGCGATCCGTCTCGCAGCGCGGCAATCAACGCCGCCTCGTCCACATTGGCAGCGCGCGAGATATTGACCAGCATCCCGTCCGGCCCCAGTGCCGCCAACACCCGCGCATCCACGATGTGGCGGGTGTCCGGCGTTGCCGCCAGCGCCACAAACATCACATCCGATACCTCTGCCAACGCCACCGCACCCTCGATATGCTGCCACCCCGGCGTCGCTTTTGCAGCACGGCTGGTATAGCTGATCTGCATGCCGAACCCCTGCAGCCGGTCGCCGATGGCGCGGCCAATTCGCCCCAGCCCCAGGATCCCGGCGCTCTTGCCAAAGGCGCGGCGGGTGATCGGAAACGCACCTTTGGCGGCCCAGTTGCCCGACCGCGCCCAGGCATCGGCTTCGACCATCCGGCGCCGCCCGGCCAGCCACATCCCCACCGCCAGATCGGCAACATCGCCGGTCAGCACATCGGGCGTATTGGTGACCCGGATGCCGCGCGCCTGTGCCGCCGCCAGATCGACCCCATCATAGCCGACACCGTAAACCGCAATCACCTCCAGCTTTGGCAGGGCGGCGATCATCGCCGCATCAGCCCCCAGATCGCCCCTTGTGGCAATGCCACGGATGGCACCACCGACCCGCGCCAGAAACGCCGCCTGGTCTGCCGCAGCCTGGCCTGCCGCAGTCTGCGGCACCTCGAAATAGCGGTGCATGACATAGGTCTGTTCCAGCACCGCCTGAACCCAGTCCGGATAGCTGCCGACCTGAAGCAGTTCGATCTTCGACATCGCCATATCCTTGACTTGGGCCTGGTTAGAAAACATAGGCTTGGCATCCGGCGACTGTCGAGAGGGGAAGCGAATGAACGGCCTGCAGACACTTGGACTTTTTGACCTGACCGGCAAACGCGCCCTGATTACCGGATCATCGCAGGGCATCGGGCTTGAACTGGCGCGGGGGCTGGCGGGCGCCGGGGCGTCACTGCTGCTCAATGGCCGCGACAGGGCCAAGCTGGCACAGGCGGCCGATGCGCTGCGGGCCGAAGGCTGCACTGTCGACACCCTGCCGTTCGATGCCACCGACCATGCCGCCGTGCGCGCCGCCGTGGATGGGTTCGAGTCCACCACCGGCCCGATCGACATCCTGATCAACAACGCCGGAATGCAGCACCGCGCCCCGCTGGAAGATTTCCCGCCCGAAGCCTTTCAACAATTGCTCGCCACCAACATTTCCACCGTGTTCAACGTGGGGCAAGCGGTGGCGCGCCAGATGATTGCCCGCAAACGCGGCAAGATCATCAACATCGCCTCGATCCAGACTGCCCTCGCCCGCAGCTCGATTGCGCCCTACACCGCCACCAAAGGCGCTGTCGGCAACCTGACCAAAGGCATGGCCACCGACTGGGCGAAATACGGGCTGAACTGCAATGCGATCGCACCCGGCTATTTTGATACGCCGCTGAACGCGGCGCTGGTGGCCGACCCGGTGTTTTCCGGCTGGATCGAAAAGCGCACTCCGGCAGGGCGCTGGGGCCAGTTGCCGGAACTGGTCGGGGCGGCGGTGTTCCTGGCGTCGGAGGCATCGACCTATGTCAACGGCCACATCCTCTATGTCGATGGTGGCATGTCGATCTGTTTATGATCCCACTGGCGAACCAGGAACCCAACCCCAACGCCATTTTCTGTTCACAAATACCCCGGGGGTTTGGGGGCTGGCCCCCAACCTCTGTCAATCCTGCATCACCAGCCGCGAAAGATCATAACCATTCCACTCCAATATCGTGCGCGCCGCCTGCAGCCGATCCGGCGGAATGGCGGCATCGCGGTTCAGGATGAACCCCAGTTTGCCCGATGGCATCCCGACAACGGCGGTGCGATAGCCCTCATCGACCCACAGCATCCAATAGATGTCGGTGTCCCCGCCTGCCGTGACAGTCAGCCGCCCGGGGCCGGTCAGGCTGGCGCTGCCTTGCCGGGTGGCGGCACTGGCACGGGCGCAGCTTTGTTCCACCACCGCCAGACTGCCATCCGGGGCAGGGCTGTAGCGGGCGCGGGCACCGGAACAGGGGGCGGCACCGGGGGGGCGAAACGCCGCCACTTCGACCCAGTCACCGGCAAACCGGGCCGGGTCAAAGAACACGATCGAGGTGATCGGAACATCGCGGCGATAGCCCTGCTGCAGATCAGGCGCGCGGCCACAGGCCGCCAACAGTACCAGCACCACCAGCAGCGCCAGACCCAGCGCCGGGGTCAGTCGACGCATAATGTCACCCTTTGGCCCTGATCGGTCAGAACCTCGTTGCAGCCGAACAGCGGGGCAATCGGGGCGCAGGTGCCGGAGCGGGCCAGACATTGGGTGCTGCAATCGGATTGCTTGCGGCATTGCTGGTTGGCATCCGCCGGGGTGCGGTGGCAGACCAGCCCGCCTGCAGTGCCTCCGGGGCTGAACCGGCCGCCGGTCGCCACGCAGTCACCGCGCAGCTTTTCCAGCAACTGCGGGCCAAAGTTTTCCGCCCCCGGATAGGGGTTTTCCGGCGCGGGTTTGCAGGCTTGCACCAGCAGGGCGCAGGTAAGGGCAAGCAAAAACAGATACAATCCTCTGGCCATGGGCCTCCTCCGGCAGGTGCGGCATAAGGGCCTGATCCGCCCCCAAAGTTCAAGTGCCGTAGGGTGTGAGCTTGCACGCACCTTGGCGAGGCGTGACATCCCACGCCCTACCCCTGGTTCAGCGCATAGACATAGGCCGCTGCCCCGGCGACGATCAGCCCCAGCACCACGGCAAAGAAAATCTTCCACGCCGACCACGGCCGTTCGCCCTGCACCTCGCCACTCTGGCCATTGACGATGAAGCGGAAAGTGCGGCCGCGATACTTGTAAGCCGCCATCCACACCGGCAACAGCACATGTTTGAAGGTCTCGTCCGACAGTGTGGTATCGACCGAACTGATCTGCTGCACATCGCCGCCGATATCACGGCGCACATCACCCTCGATCACCCGGTCCATCTTGGCGCGGGCGATGCCGTGGCCGTCTTGCAGACTGACCATATAGCCCTCGGCGCCAAATCCCGCCAGATAGTCCGGGCGATAAGCGGTCAGTGCTGACAGGTCCCACGGCTCCAGGCCGTCGGCATAGCCCTGCGGCAGCGAGGTCGAGGCCATCGCCAACACATCATCAAACTGCCGCGCCACGGTCCCCGATGCCGGATACCAGCGGGTCTTTTGCACCTGTTCCTGCCGCCGTTCGCTGCGGCCATTGACAGTCACGCTGACGGTGCGGGTCTCATAATAATGCTCGCCGCGCTGGCCGGTATAGCGGCTGCGGCTATCGGCGTCATAGGTCCAATAGGGCACATACAGCCCATCCAGCGCCCGGCCTTTGCGGGCATAGTCGCGCAACCCATTGGGGGCAAACCACAACCGCCCGAGCCAGGCCGACATTGCACCCCGCGCCTGTTCCATCTCCAGCACAAACGGCACCAGTGCCTGCGGCTTGATCTGGCGGTGGGTGCCGGTGTCGCTGACCACCGGGGTGGCGCAGAACGGGCATTGGGTGGCATGGGCGGCGCCATCAAACTGCACCTGCGCGCCGCAATTGGGGCAGGCGGTGACACGCGTCTCCTCCATCGCTGCTGCGGGCAGGGCGCCCTGCAAGGCGCGCTGATAATCCAGCTCCCCCAGCGCCTTGTGGCGCACCGCAGGGGCATCATCGGCGGGAATGTCCTGCACATGGCCGCAATGGTCACAACGGAGCCGGGTCTGCCCCGGGGCAAAGCGCAGATCGGCACCACATTCGGCGCAAGGGTAGCGGTGCGCTTCGGCAACCTGCAAGGGATCGGCGTCCGGCATCGCTCAGCCTGCGGGTGGCGGCGGCGGTGGCACTTGGGCAAACAGCGCCGCCAGTTCCGCAACTTCGCCAGCAGGCAGCCAACCCGCCATCCCGGCTTTCCACACCGTTGTGGCGCGGGTCAGCGCGCCTTGCGACGCCATGCCTGCCAGATCAGCGGCGGAATAGGGCCCCTTGGTTGCGCCATTGTCGGCAACATGCCAGGCGGCAGCCCCCGGTGGCGGCGGTGGCGGCGGTGGCGGAGCGGCGGCGGCGCCCCCCCATGGCCCCGCCTGTCCCATCACCATTCCGATGCCCAGACCCAGACCCGCCCCCATGCCGCCCCCCGGATTGGCGGCAGCGCTGGTCATCGCTTCGGCAGCGGAAAACTGGCCATATTTGCCCAGATCGCCGGCCAACCCGACCGAGGTGCGCTTGTCCAGCACCTTTTCCACCTCTTCCGGCAACGAGATGTTTTCGACGTACAGTTCCGGGATCGTCAGGCCATAGGTGGCGATCACCGGCGCAATCGCGGTGGTGACCAGCTTCGACAGATCGCCGGTATTGCCCGCCATATCCAGCGCCGGGATGTTGCAGGTGGCGATGATCCGGGAAAATTCCTGCACGATCACGTTGCGGATCTGGTTGGTGACTTCATCGGCGGTAAATTCGCCATCGGTGCCGACCACTTCCTTGATGAACATACCGGCGTCGCCAACCCGGATCGAATAGGTGCCAAACGCGCGCAGGCGCAGCGGCCCGAACTCGGGGTCGCGCAGCATGATCGGGTTCTTGGTGCCCCATTTCAGATCGTTGAACCGCACGGTGCTGACAAAGTAGATTTCCGACTTGAACGGGCTTTGAAAGCCGTGGTCCCAGTGCTGCAGCGTGGTCAGGATCGGCATGTTGTTGGTTTCCAGCATGTACATGCCGGGGGTGAACACGTCGGCCAACTGGCCCTCATGGATGAACACCGCCACCTGACCTTCACGCACCGTCAGCTTGGCGCCATACTTGATCGCATGGCCTTCACGCTCAAACCGCCAGACCATGGTGTCGCGGCTGTCATCGGTCCAGTGGATGACGTCGATGAATTCGCCTTTGAGGAAATCGAAGATACCCATGGAAAAGCCTCGTTATTTTTTGGGGAGGACGATGGAAGATGTGGTTTTGGGGGGCCGGGGCGGCACGCCTTTGCCCGGTCTGATTTCCATAAACTGGCCGGTTCTTGCGTCCCTTTGTCCATTCGGGCTGGAAGATGCCACCGTTTTCGAGGGCTGGTACCCTTCGACCATCACTTTGCGGGTATCCCTATCCATTCGTTGTCCTTTCCGGTTCCAGAAATTCGATCGAGCGCAGGTCTTGCAAGGACAAAAGCGCTCCGCGTGACGGCACCTTTTCGGCCCACTGACCGCCTGACGCCACATCATATATGCGCTCAAAGTAAATGTCGCTACGGTTCCCGTCGGTCGATGCAAACGAGTTTTCCCCGAAATAGGCATAGACGGTGGTGCCGTCGGCATAAGTCAGGATCATGAAGCGGTCGGTTTCATCCCGGGTAAAAGCGAAATCATAAGCGCGCCGGGCGGGATGCCGGATCGGGATCGACAGCCATCGCAGCAGCGACAGGTTCCAACTAGTCGAAAGGCTCCATCCGACTAGCAGGCCGATGACGGTCGGCAGGAACAGGACTTCTGCAAAGAAAACCGCCCGGGGGACCGACGCTATGACCGGTGCAGCAATAGTCGAAAAAGTGGAGATAATAATCTGAAAAATCAATTGGTTAACTAGTGACAGGATCACAGCCTGAATCAGACTGTCGGAAAGATTGGCCGTGCCGCCGACGACAAACAGCGAGCGGAAATAAATGATGATGAAGCCCGCAAGCAGGTACCTTGCGAAAAAGTCGAAATTCGTCGGGTCGATCAGGTCCGCCATCACCCCGCCCCCCCGCCCATCAGCTCCTCGGCGATCACCCGCACCACCGGTGCGGCCATTTCAGGCGTCATGCCGGGGCGCAGACGCGCATCGTACAGCATCCGCAGCAGCAGCCTGTCCTGCACCGTCAGCCGGGCGAACTCCTCGTCATCGTTGAAGATCGACGGGCGGGCGTCGGGGCTGTCATTGGCCAGACCCAGGCCCTGCGCCAGCTCCTCCTGCAGACAGGATTGGCGCAGCAGGTCGGGATGTTCGCTGCGGATCACCGCAACGGCGCTGTCATAGGTGCTGGCGGCATTGCCGGAATAGGCAAACACCAGACAATAGGTTTCGCGCGGCATTTCGATCACGGTGGCCAAATCGGCGGCGCTGATGCCGGGAACCAGCGACGCCAGCCGTGGCCCTGCAGCGCGGCGGTCATCTTCGTTCAGGATCAGCACATGGAAATTCGCGCCTTCGGTCACCAGCGCCACCGGATGGCCGGTTATCTGTGCCAGTTCGCCTGCATAGCTGGCGACTGCGCCGATATCGCGGCTGCGCTGTGCCAGCGGCACCCTGTCGCCAAATTCCACCGCCATCCGCACCGGTTTCACCCACCGCCGCAGCTGACTGGGGGTCTGGCGCTGCACGAACTGACCGTTTTGCGTCACATATTCATCGTAGAGCGCGATGCGGATGAAGTTTTCCGCCAGATTGCGGTCGGTAAACGGGGTATCGGGGCCGCCCCGGTCGGTGCGCAGCAGCCCCTGTGCCAGCAGCGAGGATTGCAACTGGGCATAATATTCGCGGGTCGCTTCGCTCAGTCGCGATGGCGGCGGCACCCGCAGGGTCGGCTCGGGCGGGCGGATCACGCGAACCGGCGGCGGCCCGGAGGTGGGGGGCGGCAACGCGGCTTCGCAGCCTGCCAGCCCGAACAGGGCCAGCAGGAACAGCACAGGTGTCAGATGCCAAAGGCGTTGCATCGGTGCCGGTCAGACCCCGGCAGCAGGCGCAGCCGCCACCGGCCGCGCCCGGGCCGAGGCCAGCGTATCGCGCAACTCATGCTCCATTCTGGTCAGGTCGACCTCTGCCGCTGCCCGCCGCGCCTTGCCTTCATCGGCAATCGCCAGGCTTTCGTTGATGGTGGCGATCAGGGTGGCATTGGCACTTTTCACCGATTCAATATCGAACACGCCGCGCTCCATTTCTTCGCGCACCACCTTGTTGGCCTGTTGCAGGTTTTCGGCATTGGCGGTCAAAAGTTCATTGGTCAGGTCGTTGGCCGCTTTCACCGTTTCGGCGGCTTCGCGTGAGCGTTGAATGGTGACAGCCTGCGCCAGCTGGGTTTCCCACAGCGGCACGGTGTTGACGAGGGTCGAATTGATTTTGCCAACCAGAGACTTGTCGTTTTCCTGCACCAGCCGGATCGACGGCAGGCTTTGCATGGTGACCTGGCGCGTCAGCTTCAGATCGTGGATCCGGCGTTCCAGATCGTCGCGCGCTGCCCGCAGGTCACGCAATTCCTGCGCCAGCAGCACCTGTTGGCCTTCAGGCGCGGCGGTCACCGTCGCCTGTTTCGCCGGTATGGTGGTGCCATCCAGCTCTTTCAGCTTTTCCTCACCGGCGGCGATATACAGCGCCAGTTCGTCGTAAAACGCCAGAGTCTTCGCATACAGAATATCCAGCGCCTTGATATCTTTCAGCAATGTCGTCTCATGAATCAGCAGGGTGTCGCTGATCTTGTCGATCTGCGCCTGCACCGTCTCAAACCGCGCCATGAAATCGGCCAGCGGTGCGGCTTTGCCGAGCAGCCGTTCCCACCACGAAGACTCGCGGTTCAGATCAAGCTCCGATCCCGAAAAGCCGCGAATGGTGGTGACAATGTCGCGCAGGCTGTCACCGGCGGGGCCGACATCCTTGTTTTTCACATCGGCCAACATCTGCTGGCTGATCACCTGCAATTCGGCCTGTGCGCCAGAGCCGAACCCGATGACTGAGGCGCTGTCAGACATGTTCAATTCCGCCATCCGCTTGCGGATCGCCTCGGCCACCGGCGGCTGCGCTTCGGCCAGTGCGACCACCGTCGAACTGGGTTCCGGCAACAGCACCGCTGTCACTTTTTCAACTTCGGCAAGGGCGGCTGTGGCCTGTGCGCGGATATCTTCGGTCATGACTTGTCCTATTCCTGCATTCCGGGATTTGTTGGCCGGGTTTTGTTGGCCGGGGCCTATGGCCCGGGTTTGACACCTTCGCGCTGCAACCGCTCGCGCAACACTTCGATTTCGATGGTCAGATCGGTGCGGTCATCGGCCAGCAGTGCCTTGGTCTGGCCGGCGAAATTCGCCTCCAGATCGCTCAGCAGCGCCTCAAAGTCGGCGCGGGCGGCGGCATCGCGGTTGCGGGCATAGATGTCGGCAAACTTCACCGTCGCGTCGCGCGCCCCCATCAGGTACAGCGTCAGATACTTGCGCGCCGCCGTCAGATCGCGCGGATCGCTTTCGACCATGCGGAACATCTTGCGCGCAGTGGCGGCAAACAGATCGACCCGCCGTTCCATCGCAGGGTCACGGGCGCGCAGCACCGCGTCTTTCATCGCTGCAAGGTACGCCTCGCCTTCCTGCACCGCCCGCGCGACCCGGTCGGTCTGAAAAGTATCAACCCCCGCCATCCCTTTGTCTTTCAAGGGGTCCGGGCCAAAGGCGAACAGATGCAACAGCCCACCGGCCACGGCAAACACCAGCGGGTTGACCAGTGAGGCACCCGGAACAAACCCTCCCAGAAACAGCCCGGCAGCGGTCAGCGCCGCACCGAACAGCTTGCGCGGAATGGCGGGGCGGCGGGCGATCTTGCGGCTGTCATAGTCCTGATGCGCCCGGACACCGTCACGGGTCAGCCAGGCTGCCAGGATCAGAACGCCAAACGCCGCCAGATCAATCGCCAGCCCGACCGGTTGCTGAAAAAACGCGGTGATGGCAAACGGGATGGCGGCGGCAAACAGCAGGTTGACCCGGGCACCGGCGCGCTGCGGGGACTGGCCGTCAAACGGCACCGCAGCGGGCTGCCCGTTGCCCGAAGGGGTGGCGCCGGGGCTGAATTTTCCGCCAAAGCGTTCCGCCATCACAACACTCCGGTTCCGGCGACATAGAGCATCAGGGCAAACAGCAACAAGAACGACAGTTTTTGCAGACCAGTTCCGCTCATCCCCGCCCCCCGGCGCTGTTTGCCCTATGTGCCGCGAAACTATAGGCGATCAGGTCCGTTCATTCCAGCACCGTTGACGCGCGGTCATCGGGGGAATTTCT
>JAYTDA010000355.1:0-2380 GCA_043736155.1 Paracoccaceae bacterium
GGGCGGACTGGCGGCCCCTCCCAGGCGATATCAGGATCAAGGGCCAGTCGGGTCAGGATGAAGTCTGGAAGGGCGGAATTGGTCGAAAGGTTTGCCAGCGTCGGATTGACCGCCCGGTTGGCGAAAGTTGTACCGCTGTCGACCGACTGTTGCACTCTCAGGTTGAAATCGGTCGCCACCCCGTTGGTTGCATTCTCGATCACGATGCGCAGCCGTTCGGTTGGCACCAGCGCCCGGCGCTGGACGATCCGGCCAACCACGGGCGGCACCGCTGCGTTCGGAAGATCGACAAAACGCACTTCGTTCAGGGTTGCCGAGGCCTGGGCCGGCTGGTTGACACCATCGGGTGCAATCAGGCGCAGCACATAGGCGCGCGGGCCGCCGTTGTCGAAGAAACCCTGCACCGCATAGGGCATGAACAGCCGTGTCGTGCCGCCAGCGGTCTCGGGGCGGAAATATCCGCCGAAAAGCCGCTGGAACTGCAGCGCCGAGGAAATCGCCGTCGGGCCCTGTGGTCCGCGCTCGGTCTCGCCGAAGAAGATGGTGACTGCGGTCGGGGCAGCTTCGATCGCCCGCGCGCCGCCGGGCGCCTCACGGACGTAGACTCCAGGTGTAAGGGGGGTGGTCATGGCAAAAACCCTCGCTTCGAATGCTGAAAAGAAACAACAGTTTAGCCCATGCACCGCTGAACAACGCAATCAGGGTCGAACTAGCGCTATTCATTGTAGAGTAGAGAGGCGATGCAATGTATCTACCTAAAGTAATGCTACGCCGAAGCTGGATTGAGTCAATGCGATTCTAGGGCACTTCGATTTTTGTCTGTTTTCAGCGCTGTTCTTCTGTGTGGCTGGTTTGAAGCGGACAGGACGCTGCTGACTGGCGGGCTGATGGGTGGTTTTTTGTCTGTCGCACGGTCTTTTGGGCTCGATCCGCGCGCCTTTTTACCCGATCGGCATTCCCGGTCGCCCCTTTCTCATGCCGGTTTCTCATGCCGGGCACGGGTCAAGGCGGCGCGGCTGGCCCAGACGCCGCATGTTGAAGACGATGTTCGGCGTCCCGATCTTGGCCTTGGCCCGCAGTCGCCAAGGGTCGCGCCACCGGTTCGAGCAACCGCTGGCGACGCCGATGGTTCGCACGAGCACACCGCCCGGCTCAACGACCTGCGCGCCGAAGATATGCTTGACCCGGACGCGCACCACGGATTTCGTCCGATTGCTCTTTTGGGCCTGCCCGGTCAGCGGCTTGCCCCGTTGGCCCTTGCGGTGGATGTGGCTGGTCAGCTTTCTGGCTTTGAGCACCGCCTCGATCCCGGCCGAGCGCCAGGCGGCGTCGGCCCAGACCCCGGAACCGGTATTACCGCGCGTCAGCAATTTATCCACCACCTGGCTGCCATGCATGGCGGAGTCGCTGACGTGATACCGCCGGATCAGCTGGTGTTTTCGGTCCACATTGATGTGGTTCTTGTAGCCGCAATGCGACGCGCCGTGCTTCCTGGTCCCGATCGTCATCGTACAACGGGCATCAACGTCTTTCTGGGACCGTTTCGCAGGTTTGTTTTCCCAATCCCCGGGCACCTCGCCCGCTTTGATCGCCACGTTTTCCTCGCGTTTGTTGTGGGGGCAAAGCACCGGCACAATGGACGCGTCAAGGATCTGTCCACCCCGCGCGATATTGCCCTGCCGCGCCAGTTACCCGTCCGACTGCGCCAAAAGCTCACCGACCATGCCCGCCTTCGCCAGCGCTTCCCGGCAGAGCCAGACCGTCTTGGCGTCAGGCACCCGGTCCCCGAGACCAAGGCCCAAAAACCGTCCTGGCCGAGAGCCGGTCGCGAACCTGATACCGGGTCTGATCGTCGGACAGGATGTATGGCGCGCTCGGAACCAGCGTCTTGAATATGAGAACCGCGTTTGTCGGTTTGCGCCCGGCGCGGGATTTGCGCGCCTCATCCGGCTTGCGCCAGGCCCGCTCCAGCAAAGGCCGGAACTCGTCCCACGGCACAACAGCATTGATCTCGACCAGCGGGTCCTTCTTCGCATCCAAGATCGCGTATCGATCAGAAAGTTAAAAAAGCCCTCTGTGGCATGACAACCAGACTCCATCTCATACTGGCCCAATATCCACACCACCGTCAGAACAGATGCAGTTTTTCGAGGTGCCCTCGCTGTCGAGGTGCTTGTATCGTCTGTCCATCGCAACATCCTATGCCCCACGGGCTCTGGGTGTTGCACCTGATGTTTGAGTCTAAGGTGCTTCAACACCCGCTCCCTTTGCACATCAATGCCGTCGGGGGGTAATCCCCCCTTACTTTCAGGGGGGATTACCAGATTGCCGAGCTGGACACCGAAATCGCAACGCTGATCGATGCGCAGGAGAGCACCGC
>JAYTDA010000356.1:0-1520 GCA_043736155.1 Paracoccaceae bacterium
GATCGGCGATTTCCGGGTGCTGGCCAGCCATCAGGAAAGCCTGCATTCCCATGATGCGGTCAGCTTGTTGACACAAGGGCCGACCTTTGCCGCGCAAAGCTTGGACCCAAGGCTGTTTGGGACGCTGGTGCATGGCGGGTGAGGGGCGGGTGCTGCAATACTGGCCGTGTTGCACTGACTGGTCATGCCAAGGCATGCCGGTCGGCTTGTTGTGCGGCCTAAGCCGGCAGGCCCGATGGGGCCTGCCATGATACGGCTGGACCAGGTGCCCCCCTCAATAATCCCGCTCAAAGTAAATCCCCAACCGGGCCCCGCGCATTCAGATCGTTACCATGGAATAAGGCGTGGCCCGGCGCGGCCGAACTGTTCACCAGCCGGCTATGCGACAGGATGGCGTCACGCGGCCAAAGCGGGCTGAAGACACCAGATCAAAAAAGGGCAGTTGGGTTTATAACTTCAAGTCAGTCCGCCAATACCGCCTCGATCGATGCAAGTGACACCAGTCCCGTGACCGCCTTCGCCAGAGTCGCATCAGCAGTCACAAAGGCATCGGCCTGCAATTGCGTCAAAGCAATATATTCGGCGTTAAAGGTGTCTGGCCACCCACATTGGTCAGCGATTTTCCAGGCCAGCCGTTGCAAGCTGCGGTCGCCCAGCAAGCGAAGTTTCAGCCCACGCAAGTAATCCAAACGCAGGTTTGCCTCGCGTTGGTCAAAATCACCACGCCGGACGGCCGCATATAGGCTGGACAGAACCTGTGACCGCAGCAAGGTAGGCGCCAGCAGATGGTGCTGGGCAGAAATTTTGGCCCGCCTCGTCGCCAGTTCCAAAGCTGTATCCGCATCAATCACAAAACGTGTCATGACGACCTCCGATTTTAATGCGTGGGGTTCACCTACCCTACGCCGACCGTAGGGTGGGTGAAACCCACGCGCCGCCCCTCAATAATCCCGCTCAAAGAATATCCCCAGCCCGGTATCGCCATCCGAGTTGACACTGCCCTTGACGGTCACATCTTCGGACAAATCAAGGTTCAGGTTGATCTCGGTCGTACCAGAGCTGATCGTTACATCGGTATACAGGTTATCGCCCAGATACTTGCCGACCCGCAGCGCAGTATTTCCGGCGGCGTCCGAGGTGATGTCGAAATCATCCACCCCCAGCCCGGTGCGGAACCCTTCGATCAGCCCGCCGCCGCCCCGGCCCGCCAATGTGCCGACAGCGGCGGCCAGCTGGATCGCTTGCAATGGGGTGATCGATCCCAGATCGCGGCCAAAGATCAGCTGCGCCAGAACCTCGTCCTGTGGCAGGTCCGGGACGCTGGTGAAGGTGACGACGGGCTCCGAAATCGGCCCCTCCACGATAACATTCACCACCGTGCCGGTGCGCGCCGTGGTCCGGGCCACCAGCCGGATGAAGGGCACGAAATTGCCTTGCAGGGTCGCTGCCCCCTCGGTCAGTTCGAACCGCTGGTTCAGGATCGACAGCCGCCCGCGCAGCAGTTCGAACTGGCCGGACGG
>JAYTDA010000357.1:0-1617 GCA_043736155.1 Paracoccaceae bacterium
GAGCGGGGCTGACAGACGGCTGCGCGCCTCGAGACGAGCCTTGGGGTCCAAGCCGTTGATATCACGCTCGATGTTGAAGATTGCATCGATCCGCTTGACCGCCTCAAACGCTACCGGCGAGATTTGATGGGCGGGTTTGCCGTGGCGTACATTACCCGTGATGTCGGCCAGTTCGAAGAATTTTCGTCGGGCGTGGGCCCAACACAGCGCACTCACCACCGGACCTGGCTTGCGGTCTTGGCGGTAGAGATCGTTGTAACCGCCATAAGCATCAGCCTGGAGGATGCCCTGCCACCCAGTCAGATGCCGGTTGGGGTGCTCTTTGACCCGGTCGCGCGAGAACTGGAACAGCGCGGCGGGAGGTGCGGTGCCGCCAAGCGGGCGGTCATCGCGCACATAGGTCCACAACCGGGCGGTCGTCGTGCCGCCTTTTGCCAGCAGCGGCACCGTGGTGTCATCCCCATGCAGCCGCTCGGCGGCCATGACATGGGCTTTGATCAGGGCATGGATCGGTTCCAGGGCAACCGCGCAGGTGCCAACCTGATCGGCCAGCGTGGAAAGGCTGAGATCAACGCCTTCCCGTGCATAGCGTTCGGCCTGCCGATTCAGCGGCTGGTGCTGCCCAAACTTCTCGAACAAGATCATCGCCAGCAGATTCGGCCCGGCCCATCCGCGCGGCGTCGGGTGGAAGGGTGCAGGCGGCTGACTGATCTTCTCGCAATCACGGCAGGTGAACTTCTCCCGCACGGTCTGAATGACCTTCCATTGGCGCGGGATCACCTCCAGCGTTTCGGTTACGTCTTCGCCCATTTTCACGATCCGGGCCGAACCGCAGCAGGTGCAGGCGGCAGGTGCTGCGATCACCACGCGCTCGCGCGGCAGATGCTCGGGGAAGGGTTTGCGCGACGGGCGGCGGCGATCCTTGAGTGGAGGGTTGGGTGCCGTCGCGATGGCCTTATCGGCCATGATCTCATCTTCGGTCGCGGCAGCCTCAAGTTCTTCCAGCTGCAACTCAAGCTGGTCGATCAGCCGGGCGCTGCGTTCGGAACGCGTGCCATACTGCGCGCGCTTCAGCTTGGCGATCTCCAGCTTCAACGCCGAGATCAGCGCCTCCGAGCTGGACACAACGGCCCGCACCTGCACAAGTTCGGCCTTGGTCGCCGCCAGTTCAGCGCGCAGTCGGTCAAGTTCGGAGGGGGCATCTGACATGGGAAACTCTACCATGCAGGCTCATAAATGCCAATAAAAACAGGCGGTTTTTGGCAGTCATCCCGCCTTTGCCGGGCGCTGCGTCCAGCGGGGATTGCGCCAGTCTATGCCTTCAAGCAGGTATCCAAGCTGCGCCGCCGAGATCGCTACCGCCGCCCCGGTGCTGCCCGCAGGCCAGATGAACTTCCCCGCCTCAAGCCGCTTGATGTAAAGCGACATGCCCACGCCATCGTGCCAGAGCAGCTTCACCAGATCGCCCCGGCGACCCCGGAAGCAGAAAATCTCGCCCGCATGCGGATCACGATCCAACCCCTCCTGAACCGCAAGGGCGAGGCTGTTCATGCCCCGACGCATATCCGTCACCCCGCCCGCGATCCAGACCTGCGCCCCAGCCGGAAATGCGATCAT
>JAYTDA010000358.1:0-1693 GCA_043736155.1 Paracoccaceae bacterium
GGCGGTTTCAAATTCGATCCAGGCTTGTTGGACATCGCCGGAATCCTCGGCAGTCTCGCCCGCCGCAATCCGAAAACCGGCGGGTTTGACCAATGCCAATTGCGCGGTCAGCATGGCAAGGATCGCGGGTGCGCCTTCCAGCGTAGTCAGATTCCAGCTAAAGCTGACCAGATCGCGCCAGTAGCCATCCGGTTCAAAACAGGCCACGGCAGCAGCACTGTCGCCGCGTTCAAGGGCTGCGCCAAACCGCTGCAACAGGGCCTCCAGGCTAGCGGCTTTGGCTGCAACTACTGTATCTGCCATTGCGTTCTCCTCTGGTGCCCCTGCATCGCACGTCCCGGTTCAGCAGCCATCAAGCCCGTGTTGCCAAGCCCCGTCAAGCCAATGGTCGCGCCACTGAACGAACGGTTTCGGCAATCAGTCGCCCGACCAGTGCGCCTGCCTCGACCTGTGGCAGATGGCCGACGCCCGCCAGGCGGTGCACCCCGATCATCCCCGGCAGCCCGTCGGCATCCGACGGCTTGAAGATCGCGTCCTGTGCGCCGAAAATCATCCGGCAGGTGCAGGTCAGGCGCGCTACCGCCGGCTGAATGGAAAACAGCTGGGTATTCCCTTCGAACAGCGTCCGCGCCAGTGCGTCCAGCGCCCCGGGGCTGGCGGCAGTTGTGCGGGCGGCAAAGGCGGCGCGGACCATGGCGTCGCCCAACCGGTCGGGCGCGTGCACAAGGTTTTGCATCCAGACCCGCAAGGCGGCTTCGGTTTTCGCCGCCACAAAGCCGGTGATGAAATCGCCGTTGACCCATGGGCCCAGCCCGGCGGGGGCAATCAGCGTCAGCGACCGGATATCCAGATCGCCCCGGTCTGCCAGCGCTGCGGCAACCGCAGCCCCCAGCGAATGCCCGACCAGATGCGCGCTGGTTATCCCGGCATCGCTCAGGCGCTGCGCCATGTCATCGACCAACGCGTCGAACCCGGCGACCGCCCTTGCAGGCGCCGCCCCGTGGCCTGCCAGATCAACACCCAGCATCGGATTTGGCACTGCGATCCGCGCCACCAGCGGACGCCATGCCGCCAGTTCCGCGCCAAAGCCGTGCAGGAACACAAGCGGTGTGCCGGTTCCTGCCTGCAAGGATTGCAGACCGCTGCCGGTGCGCAGGACGGCAGGTGCGGCACTAACCGCGGTTTGCGCCTGCAAGGCAGAGGTTACGTCGCGCATCACCACCGCGCCTCGCGGTCCGGTGCCTGAGATCCGGTCCAGTTGCAGCCCGTTTTGCGCCGCCACCCGCCGTGCCAAGGGTGAAGAACGCCCACTGATATTGGCCGCAGCCGGGGTGCCGACAGGAGCCGCGTCGGCGGGAGCAACCGCTGGTGGTGCCTCAACCGGGACAGGGGCTTTCGCCGCGCCGCCAACGCTTTCACCGGCCTCGCCCAGATGCATCAGCGGTTCCAGCACCGGGGCCAGATCGCCGACCGCAAACGGCAGCGATATCACGATGCCCGATACGAATGCCTCGACCTCGAACGTCGCCTTTTCGCTTTCCACTTCGGCGACGATATCGCCCTTGGCAACTTTATCGCCCAATTTCACGTTGAGCGCGACGACCTTGGCTTCGGTCAGATCCTGCCCGACCTGCGGCACCAGAATTGCATCAGCCATGGGCGGCTCCTTTGTGTCGGTTGGTCCTGCGCGTCA
>JAYTDA010000359.1:0-7125 GCA_043736155.1 Paracoccaceae bacterium
GCAGATAGCCAAAGCGCGACACCGCAATCACCCGGATGCCGCGCGTCGCCAAAGGCGCGGCAAACGCCATGCCCTGATCATAGCCTCCGCCGCTGCCGTGAACCGCCAGCAGGGGCAAGCCTGTACCGGCCTCGGCGTACTCTATCGGGCCGCAGGGGGTTTGGACCAAGGTGCTGCTTTGCGCGACCCGAGCTTGCGCAACGGCAATATCAGACCGGAACCGCCACCAGACCGAAAGCGTAACGCCAACAAGGATTATTCCCATCATAACCAGAACGTTGCGCCAGTTCAGCCAATGCCCGGTCATACCATGACCTCCTCGACCGGCTTGCGCGCCGAAAATGGCAGTGCTGTCCCGCGTCCGAAGCGCATGACCAGATCCGGCTTGCGCCCCGGTATCCCCAATAGTGCAGCGAGGTCAGGTCGCAATGCGGCCACTTCAACCGGCTGGTTTAGGAAAGCGTGTTTCAACCCCAGTGCCGTGGCCTGCATCGCAAACCGCTGACAGGCCCGCCCCGCCTGCACCCAACCTGCGGGATCGGCCTTGGCCGCGACAAAAACCGCAAGCCCGGCGGGAGACGCAATCTGGCGCGCGATTTTCTCGTTTTCGGCTTTTGCGGTAAAGGCCCGGTCGAACATCAGCGGACCTAGCCAGTCGGGCAAGCTGGGATAACCCGAGGTTGCGCTGAACAGCCCGTCGCCGGTTGCAAAGGCCCCGCGCGGATTGAACCTGAGCCAGTGTTTCAACTCGGCCACAAAGGCAAGGTCTGCTATCTGAGTAGTGTTCCCGCCAATGATCAGATCGCGCACCCGGTTTATTTGGACGCGGTCCGTGTTCAGAACCGGATCAACGTCTGGCATCGACGCAGCACTGGCCAGTATCGCCAGATCGGCGGCAGACACCTCTGACCCACCATAGTCGGCGCGGGTGGATTGCCGCAGCGCAATGGCATCGCACAGTGCCGCGTCCCGGATGGCCCCGGCGGCGCAATCAAACCGAACCGCGCCGCCTCCCTCTGCATCAAACGCGACCTCCCCCGGCAGGCCGCGTGCGGCGGCGGCGATGGACAGGTTTTCCGCCGCACAGCCCAGCGACGCGAACAGGTGGTGATCGTCTGGGTCAACTGCCGGGGTGCGGCGTGCCGGATCGGGCAGAATGTCGATCCGGCCATCGCCAGTGCGGAATTTCCGCGCTGGGGTGTTGTGGCTGTTGGCGGCCAAAGTGGCAAATCGGATCAGGTCGCGCCAAGCGGGGTCGGGGGGCAAGGCGGGCAAGGCGGCCCGCAGAGGGGCAATGTTTGCGGCATGGCGATCCAGCGACCCCATGCGCCAAATGCCCGACCAGCCCGCGCCTGCGAGGCCGACAACTGCCGCTCCTACCGCTGATACGACATGTCTTCGGGCAACCAAAATGCAGGTTCCTTGTCAAAGCGCGGCTTTGCGCCCTCAGGCCCCTCAGGGATCACGCTGCAGCAACAGCCCGCGGGGCAGCGCGAAAGCGGCAAGCGTGCCGATACCCAGCAGGGTCAGCGCCAGCACGAAGAACCACCCCGCCACCGGGACCAGCCACGCCAACCCGGCAACGAAAGCCCCAAGGCAGGCCAGCCCGAATTTACCTAAAAGACCGTCGGGCATGGGCCGCCCGACGCCCAGCCAAAGCCCGACGCCCAAGACGTATGACCCAAGGGCATAGCCTGCGACTATCGCCACGCAGGTGATGATCAGCATCACCGGCAGCAGGAACACCCCGATGATTGTCAGCATCAGCACAAAGCCGGACCCGGCCAGCGCCGAGGTCACCAGAAACCCGGACCAGATCGCGCGGCCCGGTTGCGCCAGCGCCAGTTCGCGCCAGCTTTGCACGGTTTTGGGGGCTATCGCGATCACCAGCGCTGCGATCAGGCCGGAAATCAGAACGCCGGACAGAAAGCCCGGCACGATGCGCCAGAACGGCATTTCGACCGGCATCCGGTCGCTCCATTCGCCATTGTCATAACTTTCCCGTGTCTCGATCTTGACCCGCGCCGCCGGGGCCACGCTTTCTGGAACGACGATCTTTGCAGGGTCTTCGGCATAGATCGTCAGTGCCCCGGCAATGCTGGCCCCCGGCGCAAAAGCGATACTGTCGGCCACCAGCACAGCATCGCCTGCGATGGCCCCATTCAGCGTGACTTCGGCCCCGGTGATCAGCGCATAGCCACCGACTGTGCCGACCATGACCTCTGACCCCGCCGCCCGCAGGTTGCCACCAACCGGCCCGATCGTGACCTCGTAGCCGGTGATCGACACGTCGCCTGTAACCCCAGCGCCGACAGTAACGCTGTATCCTGCCGCGAACAGATCGCCCGCTACCGCCGCCTCGACCGTCACCCGCCGCCCGGCCAGATGCGCCGACCCCGCGACAGGTGCAGCCACCGCTACCCGGTTGCCCGCCATGAACAGATCGGTGATCGCAGGCCCTTCGAACCGGACCGACGCTCCGGCCTGATACCGGTCTTGGGCGATGGTCAGAACGGCGTCTTCGGCAAAAGCCGGGGCGGCAAACATGCAGCAGATCAGCATCAGGGCGCGCAGCATGAGTTGTTCCTGGAATTGTTCGATGTCCAGTTTGCCCCAAAAGCGCGCTGGCATAACTGACCTGCATCAGTTGGGAAAGTGGACTTTAACCGATCAAGCGAAGGCCGCAGGGACGTTTCACCAAGGCTGGTCTTACCCGAGAGTTGCGCCGTGCGCGCGCCGTCCTTCGCCAGCATGGCGTCCCAATGTCTCCAGCGCGATGATGGCGTCTTTGGGCAGTTTTGTCACAGTGGCCATATCGGTCTCCTGAATGCGAAAAGGCTAAGCGGGAATGTCATCCGCGCTGCATTTCCCGTTAATCGTCAACACGCGTTGCCACCCGGTCGCACAGCGGCAGCCATTTGCCGTTCTGCATCCATTCCCAAGTGATCGTCTGCGTGGTGCCTTCTGCATTAAAAATGGTACGTGCACGCTCAGTTTTTCCCACCAGCAGCCAAGTTCGCCCATCCACGGAAACGCCATAATGACGATAGAACCCGTGGTTTTCAAAGGTGCGGGCGAAATGGCCTTGGTCGCCAGGTTCGACGCCCATGACGCTGAGGGTATCGAATGCGGTGCCGCCTACCGTGGCTCTTTCGTCCTGTATCAGAAAGAAGCCGCCGGTATGCCAGCGTGCAGTATGTGTGCTGACCCATGTGACTCCATTTGCTTTCAAATCGGTACCTGACTGGTCGGTACCACCAAACGATGTGCCTTCTGCACGCCACTCGCCAAGGAAGATCGAAAGCGCATCATGCGCGCTGCCGCGAACCGGTGGTTCTTCATTGTCTTCGATCGTCACAGTTCATTCCTTTTTTTCATCAATCCGTTAATACCTTCGCGGCTACGCGGTGGCCGTTCTCAAGAATTTGACCCGATTATGTGCCATGTCAGCCGCCCTGCTTTGATCGAGATCAACCGGCCGGACGATTGGCCAAGCTAGCGCCCGGTTTCGGCGATAATCCGCCCGTCGCGGATGCCATCCGCCAGATCGGTTTGAGCAATTCCAGCACCACCAGAACCGTCACCCCGGCGCCCATCGGCACCACCAGCCATTGCGCATCCAGCGCACCAAAACGGAACAACGCGCGGGCCGGGGCCCAGAACACCGTCACCGCCAGCAACGCCGCCACGACCGGCAGCACAAAGGCCAGTGCGCGGTTCGGGCGGGTGATGGCAGTGATGATCGAGGCGGAGACGGAGCGGTCGACGAAAATCAGCGCCACCACGCTCAGCACCAGCGAATGAAACGTCAGGGCGCGGACCTGATCGACATCAAAGCCGTAACCTGGGGCGAGAAACAGGATCGTGGTGACAACGCCCAGCACCAACGCGCCTTGCAGCAGGCTCCAGATGATCGTTGGCGTCGAAAACAGCGGCTCTGCCACCGGGCGGGGCGGGCGGTCCATCACGCCGTCCTCTTCGCCCTCCGCCTCGAACACCAGGGAACAGACCGGGTCAATCACCATCTCCAGAAACGCGATATGCACCGGGCCGAACAGCAGCGGCATGCCGAACGCCAGCGGGATCAGCGCCAGCCCCGCGATCGGCACATGCACGGCAAGGATAAACGACATCGCCTTGCGCAGGTTGTCGTAAATCCGCCGTCCAAGGCGGACTGTGGTGACGATGGAACCGAAATCATCGTCCAGCAGCACGATGCTGGCCGCCTCGCGCGCAACATCGGTGCCACGCCCGCCCATCGCCACGCCAATATCGGCGGCTTTCAGCGATGGCGCGTCATTCACACCGTCGCCGGTCATGGCAACGATGGCACCACTCGCCTGCAACGCCTTGACGATGCGCAGCTTTTGTTCCGGCTGAATGCGGGCAAAGACCGTTGCGGTTTGCAGCGCCGTTGCAAGGGTTGCGTCAGACATCGCGGCCAAGGCGGTGCCATCAATGACGGCGCCGCCGCCGATCCCCGCATCTTTCGCAATCGCCAGCGCCGTGGCGGGATAATCGCCGGTGATCATGATCACCCGGATCCCGGCGGATTTGCATTGGGCAACGGCAGCGGGAACCGAGGCGCGCAGAGGGTCGGCCAGCCCCACCAGCCCCAGGTAGCGATAGTCGAAATCATGCTGGTCCGGGGGCAGGTCTTTGCCCGCAAAGCCCGCCTCGGCCACGCCCAGAACCCGCAGGCCACGGGCGGCCATGGTGTCGACGGCCTGCAGCATCGCCGCACGGGCAGGGCCGTCAAGATGGCACAGATCGGCGATTGCCTCGGGCGCGCCTTTGGCTGCAACCCTGTGCCCGCCTGTGCCATCGGCCCCATTGTCCGTGGCGTCCCAGACCTGCGACATCGCCAGCAGTTTGGCTGACAGTGGATAGGACCGGATCAGTTTGCGACCCGCACCCGGCAGCGTCTCGTCTGGCCGAAGATCGGCTTTGGCCAACAGATGAAACGCCTTTTCCATCGGATCGAACGGCTCGGGGGCCGAGGCCATCACCCCTGCCGCCGCCAATTCGCGGAACGCGTCCGGCACGGCTTCTTTGCCGATGCTGAAGGCCTGCCCATCCGGCAGTTGCAGCGCCGCGATGGTCATGCGGTTTTCGGTCAGGGTACCGGTTTTATCGGTGCACAGAACCGATGCCGCCCCCAGGGATTCAATCGCCGACGCCCGCCGGGTCAGCACCCGCGCCTTGGATATCCGCCAGGCGCCCATCGCCATGAACACCGCCAGCACCATGGGGAATTCTTCGGGCAGCATCGCCATGCCAACGGCAATGCCCGCCAGCACCCCCTCCAGCCAGTCACCCCGCAGCCAGCCGTAAAGCCCCACCACCAACAGCGCCACTGCGCCGCCGATCAGGGCAAAAGCTAAAACCAGCGTGCGCATCTGGCGCTGCAAATGCGGCGTGCCGGTTTCCAGCTGGTTCAGCGACGCACCGATCTTGCCGATTTCACTGCGCGCGCCGGTGGCGGTCACCTCTGCCAAAGCCGTGCCACGCACGATCAGGGTGCCGGAGTAGACCAGCGGCTGATCCTCGCCGCCCGGTCGGCCTGTGGCGGCGGCCGGCCCCACCGCTTTGCGCACCGGCACCGCCTCGCCGGTCAGCAGGGACTCGTCCGCCGACAAATCAGCCGCCTGCAACAACGTTGCGTCGGCGGGCACCCGGTCGCCCTCGGCCAGTACGATCACATCGCCACGCACCACGTCCGCACCCGCAATCCGCAGTCGCTCGCCGCCCCGGACCACCAACGCGCGCGGGCTGGTCAGATCGCGCAGCGCCTCCAGCACCCGCTCCGTCCGCGCCTCTTGCACCGCCGTGATGCCGATGGACAGGCAGGCAAAGGCCAGCAGGATCAGCGCCTCGGCCCGGCTGCCCAGCAGCAGATAAACCACACCCCCCGCCAGCAGCAGCGCCAGCATCGGCTCGCGCAATACGTTCAGGATGATGCGCAGCGGCGAGCGGCGTTTGGCGTGGGGCAGGGCGTTGGGACCATCGGCGGCGAGGCGGGCGGCGGCCTCGGCGGCGGATAGCCCGGCACTCGCCACCCCTGGGTTTGCTGCATTCATGGTCGGTCTCCGCTGGCTTTGGTCGCCGCGTTCTAGGCCAGGCGGCGGCAGTTACGGCAAATGTTGCCCGACTTTTGCAGGTGCAGCGTTGATCTGCATCAGCCCGCGCCGGGGGAGTTCAGGCTAACAGTTCCAGCACCACGCAAACGGCAGTGCTGTTGCCGCCAGAAGCCGTGGCTGCAAATGAAAGGGACCATGCCATGCCCGCTTCACCCGATGCAGCACCGCCGGTACAGCCCGGATTTCGCTTTCCGTCCGCATTTACCATCCTGTTCGCGCTGATTATCCTGGTGGCGGCGCTGACCTGGATCATCCCGGCGGGGCAGTATGCCCGGGTGCCGTCCGAGGCGCTGGGCAAGGATATCCCGGTGGCGGGCAGCTATGCCCCGACTGACGCCAGTCCGCAGGGTGTGTTTGACGTGATCCTTGCCCCGATCGCCGGGTTCTATGACCCCGACAGTTATGCCGCCAATGCCATCGACGTATCGCTGTTCGTGCTGATCATTGGCGGGTTTATCGGCGTGGTCACCGCCACCGGCGCGATTGATGCAGGCATTTCGCGGGCGATGGTGCGGCTGAAGGGCCGCGAAAACTGGATGATCCCGTTTCTGATGGCGCTGTTTGCTTTGGGCGGGACGACCTATGGCATGGCCGAGGAAACGCTGGCGTTTTACGTGCTGCTGATCCCGGTGATGATTGCGGCGGGTTATGACGCGGTTGTGGCGGTGGCGGTGATCCTGCTGGGTGCCGGGGTCGGGGTGCTGGGATCGACCATCAATGCGTTTTCCACAGTGATCGCATCGGATGCGGCGGGGGTCACCTTTGCCGACGGGCTGACCCTGCGGTTGATCATCCTTGGCGTCTGCTGGCTGGTCACGGTGGCCTTCGTGATGCGCTATGCCGCAAGGGTCAAGGCGGACCCGTCCAGATCGCTGGTGTTCGACAAAAAGGCCGCGAACGAGGCGCATTTTCTGGCGGGCAAGGACACAGCGCAGGCGGCATTCACCGGACTGCACCAGATTGTGCTGCTGCTGTTCGCCGCGAC
>JAYTDA010000360.1:0-1780 GCA_043736155.1 Paracoccaceae bacterium
ACGTCCTCCAGGGTCACCCATTGGGGTGCCGTCATTGTTGGATCATATTTGTGCAGAATTTGTGCTTTCATCCGCTTTCTCTCCCATTTTTCCGAGTCAGACCCAAGATACAGTATCCGAGCCTGCTTTCGACACAAGGCTTGTTATCGGCCCGGGTTTGTCTATGCCCGGAATCAAGGGCGAAGCCCGCCGGGCAGCGCACGACCGACCCGTCACGCCGGTGGCGTGCCTGCGGCACGACGCGTGCGCTTCTGCGGCGTCTCGGCAATGAACATCTACCGGGGGTGCGGCACCATAAAGCACTCAAACCCGGCATCGCTGCGCCCATCCGGCGGCCCTGCACTGCCCTCTGATGTCCGTCTGCCCCACCTCGCTCTAAACATGCAGCGCATGGCCAAGGGCGCGAAGGCAGGCTTCGTGAAACGCCTCGCCCCGGGTTGGATGGGCGTGAACCGTGCCGGCGATATCTTCGAGGCCCGCCCCCATTTCCATGGCCAGAGCAAAACTCGCAGCCAGCTCTGACACCCCCGCGCCCACGGCGTGGATGCCCAGAATTTCGCCGCTGCCCGCTTTGGCGGTCACCCGGACAAAGCCATCCTCACGCCCGGCGGTCATCGCACGACCATTGGCGGCAAACGGGAAAACACCCGTGACCACCTGATGCCCCGCCGCGCGCGCTGCATCAGGTGCCAGCCCGACCGAGACGATTTCCGGGTCGGTAAAGCAGACGGCCGGCATGGCGCGGCGGTCCCAGACCCGTGGTTTCCCAGCCACGATTTCGGCCACCATCTCGCCCTGCGCCATGGCGCGGTGGGCCAGCATCGGCTCTCCGGTCACATCGCCGATGGCATAGACCCCGCGCATCGAGGTGCGGCACTGGTCGTCGATCGTCACGAAGGGACCGTCCATGGCAAGACGCAGGCCGGGAATGCCCGCAGTATCGCTCAGCGGCCGCCGTCCGACGGTGACCAGCACCTTGTCCGATGGAATGTCCTCGGCACCATCCGGCCCCGATACAAGCAGCGCTCCGGTTTCAGACAACCCGTCGGCGCGGGTTTGCGTCAGCACCCGGATACCAAGTCCGGCCAGACTGCGCGCCACCGGGCGGGTGAGTTCGGCATCGTAGTTCGGCAGAATGCGCGGTGCCGCTTCGACAACCGTCACGCTTGCGCCCAGTTTGGCAAAGGCGATGCCCATCTCCAGCCCGATGTAACCGCCGCCGACCACTGTCAGGCGTTCCGGCACCTGCTGCAGAGCCAGCGCATCGGTTGAGCTGATCACGTTCCCGCCGAACGGCAACGTCGGCAGGTGCACCGGGGCCGAGCCGGTGGCCAGCACCAGCATCTCGGCCCGGATCAGCACCGGCCCTTCGGGGGTTTCGACCACGGCGGTCTTGCCATCGCGCAGGGTGGCCTCGCCCGCCACCACCTTGACCCCGGCTTTGCGCAGCAGCGCCGCGACCCCGCCGGTCAACCGCGCAACGATGCCGTCCTTCCACGCCATCGTCGCCGCAAGGTCGATTGTGGGGCCGTCAGCACTGATCCCCATGGCGCGCAGACCTGCGGGTGCGGCGATGCGGTGATATTCGTCGGCGGCATGGATCAGGGCTTTGGACGGAATGCAGCCGACATTCAGGCAGGTCCCGCCGAGCGCGCCCCGGTCCACCACGACGGTATCGACGCCAAGCTGGCCCGCGCGGATGGCGCAGACATAACCACCCGGGCCCGCCCCGATCACCAACAGCTTGCAGGATATTTCGCGCATCTCAGGTCTCCACGAA
>JAYTDA010000361.1:0-22370 GCA_043736155.1 Paracoccaceae bacterium
CCCCCCGACACCCTACACCTGCGCTTGACCTTTGCCGGCTGGCCAATCAGGTTGGCGCACCAATGAATCGGAGGGCACCATGACGCGCGCAATCATCACCTGGGGCGGTTGGGACGGGCATCAGCCCGAGGTTGTGGCACAGCTGTTCGCCGGGATGCTGCAGGGCGAAGGCATGGAAGTGGAGGTCACCGACAGCCTGTCGTGCTTTGACGATGCAGCCAAACTTGCGACCTATGATCTGATCGTGCCGGTCTGGACCATGAGCGAGATCACCAAGGAGCAGGCGCTGAATGCCTGCGCGGCGGTGGCGGCTGGTATCGGCATCGCCGGCTGCCACGGCGGCATGTGCGACGCCTTTCGCACCAATGTCGATTGGCAATTCATGACCGGCAGCCAGTGGGTGGCGCATCCGGGCAATGACGGGATGGAATACCGGGTGAAGATCGTGTCCGACGATCCGCTGGTGGCGGGGATCGACGATTTCGAGGTGAAAAGCGAGCAATATTACCTGCATGTCGATCCGGCGGTGAAAGTGCTGGCCACCACCGAGTTTCCGCTGTTTGCCGGGCCGCATTCGGCCAACGGCATGGTGGCGATGCCGGTGGCCTATAGCAAGTTGTGGGGGCAGGGCCGGGTTTACTATAACGCGCTCGGCCATCAGGCCGATGTGATCGACCACGGCGCACCCTACGAGATGCTGCGGCGCGGGATGCTGTGGGCTGCACGCAAGGGTTGAGGGGCGGCCCAGTGCCCGTGAATTTTCGGTGAAAAAGCACTCCTGACCAAAAAAAATCTTTCGCTTTTGGCGATTCGGCCCAATGATTTCTTTGCCAAGCTGCGCTGGGCGGCGGGGATTTTCTTTGGGGGGATTGAGATGGCATTGGTCACATCAGGCGCAACGCTGGATGGGTTCTCAGCATTCACCTTGCACAGTCAGAATTTCGGCTGGGGGTTCAGCCCGGTGCACGTGTTCACGGCGGGGCCGCCGAATACCTACCTTTCAAATATCACTTTGACCGGCACAAACTGGTACATCCCCTCCATGCGGTTCGAGGGAGACGGACATTCTACCGTGATAACAGATGCCAATGCCGGTGCCGGGCGTTTCATTGAATTTCTCCGGCTTGGACCGGCAGACAATACCGTAACACTGCTCTCCACCGGGGTCGGGACGATTTCGGCCTATGGCACGGGAACCAACAATATCACGCTGGGGCCGACCGGGAGCTATTCTTTCAGCAATATTATCCTGGGGGATGGAGCCAACACCATTACACTGAACAGCGCCGAGCTGAAGAATATCGACCTTGGTGACGGTGTGGATGTGGTCAACGGTGGGTCGGGTCGGATTCACAATCTGAACCTTGAGGGTGGCGATGACCATTTCAACGGCGGAACCGGAAAGGTCCGCACGATTGATGCAGGAGACGGCAATGACACCATTTCGTTGAATGGAAATGCCAATTTCATCGCCATGGGCAATGGCAACAACACGTTGAGTGGTGGTGCCGGTTTCATCGGATCTATCGTGGCGGATGACGGCAATGACACTGTGACCCTCGAATCCGGTGTTGACCAGATCAGCCTTGGCTCCGGCAATAACAAAGTCACGACCGGCGCAGGCTTTGTCGGGTCGATCACGATGTATTCCAACACCCCCGATGTGAACACCATCACCGTCGGCACCGGCGGGGTGCGCAGCATTGGCGTCAGCAACGGCAGGGACAAGGTGACGCTGCTGAATGGGGCATCTGTCGAGCAGATGAACCTTGGCAACAACAACGACACGCTGACGCTGAAAGGCAATTCTCACGTCAATCAGGCCGATATGGGCGATGGCACCAATGTGGTTTCGGTGGGTGCTGGCAGTATCAACTCCCTGACCGGCTACAGTGGCGACGACAAGGTGACGATCACCACCGGCAATATCGGCTCGGCCAATCTCAACGACGGCAACAATACGGTTTCCATCGGATCCGGCCATATCACCAGTCTGACCACTTCGAACGGCAATGATACCGTCACCGTCGGTGCTGGCGGAAGAATCGACATTGCAGATTTAGCGGATGGGGCGAACAGCGTCACACTTGCCAACAATGGGCGCATCAACGCGCTGACCGGCAACAACGGCGATGATACGGTGACGCTGAACGGCAATGCCCGGATTCTGACGATGAAACTCGATGGCGGCAACAACACGCTGACCACCGCCAACGGCAATGTGGAAAGCTACTATTCCTTTGGCGGCAACAACACCCTCAACATCGGCGCAGGTGGCATTCAGCAGGTGGTGTTGTCGGGTGATGGCGGCACCCATGTCATCAATGCGACGGGATTTGTCGGCTCGTTGCAGGTAAGCGGAAACTCCACGGCAACTGTTACACTGAATGGCGACGCTGATGCGATCTTGCTGGGTAATGGCGATGATATCGTCACAACAGGCGGCGGCTATGTCCAACTGATCAACGCCGGCGATGGCAACAACGTGATCACTCTTGGCGCCAGCACCACCAACGGCACCGGGTTTGTGCGCACCGGCAATGGCGATGATCTGGTCAGGCTGAATGTGATGAACCCGGCCTACGGCGTGGTGCTGCAAGGCGGCGGCGGCATCAACACCGCCGACTTCTCGCAATTCGGCGTCAGCATCACCGTCAGCCTCAACCGGTTCGATTATCAAAGCATCGGTGATCTGACCGGGGCCGACATTCCGGCCATCGGCTACTTCAGCTTTGTCCAGTTCCAGAACCTCTCCGGTTCCGCCCAGGCAGATACGCTGGAAGGCGGCACCAACAACAACACCCTGAAGGGCGCCCTCGGCAATGACCTGCTGTCCGGCCTTGACGGTGACGATCTGCTGATCGGCGGCAGGGGCAACGACAGGCTGACCGGCGGGCTGGGGATCGACACCTTTGAATTCAGCCCCGGCGGCGGCAAGGACCGGGTCACCGATTTCGCGCTTGGCACCGATCTGATCCATTTCACCAATGCGCTGGTGATCACCGACATCAGCTTTGCCCAGCAGGGCACCGGGGTGTTGCTGACGGTGGGCACAGCACAGGTGCTGGTGGATAATGTCACCGTGGCGCAACTGAACGACCCTGCCAACTTCCTGTTCTGACGTCGGGATCACGCGGGGATCACCGACCTGTCACATTGGGCGGGCCAGCCGGGGTTGACGCGGGCAGGCCCCCGCTTCACTGTCCCTTGCAAAACAACAAGGCAGGCGCAGAGACCCCGATGGCAGGCACGACCCGACCCTTTGCCGCGTTCGAATGGATGATCGCCTGGCGCTATCTGCGGGCCAAGCGCGCCGAAGGCGGCGTGTCGGTGATGACCTGGATCAGCCTGACCGGCATCACCCTGGCGGTGTTTGCGCTGGTGGCGACACTGGCGGTACGCTCCGGCTTTCGTGCCGAGTTTGTCGATACCATTCTGGGGGCCAACGCCCATGTGACCTTGTACAACACGGTGTACGTCACCGAGGATGGCACCAGCACCCGGGTACTGGATGACTATGCCGATGTTGCCGCCAAGGTGGCGGCGATCAAGGGTGTGACCCGGGTGGCGCCATTGATCCGCGGCCAGGTGATGGCGGCAAAAGAAGGCCAGACCTCGGGTGCCGAAGTGCTGGGGATCAGTCTGGAAAACCTGAAAACCATTCCGCGCATCGCCACCGGCGGGCCATCGCTTGGGTCCATCGAGGATTTTGAACAGGGCATCGCCGTAGGCTCCGGTGTAGCGCGCGAACTGGGGGCAGAGGTCGGTGATACCATCCGCCTGATCTCTGCCAACGGGGTCAAATCGGCATTTGGCACCAGCCCGCGCGTCAACAGCTACCGTATCACCTATATCTTTACCCTTGGCCGCTACGACATCGACCGCAGCCGGATCTACATGCCGTTTACCGAGGCGCAAGGCTATTTCAACCGCGAAGGTGTGGCGGATGAGCTGGAAATCATGGTGGAAAAGCCGGAAGCGATCAACGATCTGGTGCCTGCGCTGCTGGCTGCCGGCGGCGAACGGGCGCTGACCTGGACCTGGCGCGATTCAGCCGGGTCGTTCCTGCGGGCGCTGGATATCGAAGACAACGTGATGTTCGTGATCCTGTCGATCCTGGTGCTGATTGCCGCGATGAACATCATTTCCGGTCTGATCATGCTGGTGAAAAACAAGGGCCGCGACATCGGCATCCTGCGCACCATCGGGTTGAGCGAAGGCTCGATCCTGCGGGTGTTTTTCATCTGTGGCGCCTCGACCGGGCTGGTCGGCACCGCCTGTGGCGTGGTGCTCGGGTGCCTGTTTGCCGTCTATGTCGATACGATCTTTTCGTTCGTCAACTATGTGGCAGGGGGGGGCGTGTGGGACCCGTCGATCCGCGGCATCTATGCGCTGCCTGCCAAGCTGCGGCTGGCCGATGTGCTGTCTGCGGTGGCGCTGTCGCTGTTTTTGTCCTTTGTCGTCACCCTGTTCCCGGCGCGCCGCGCGGCGCGGATGAACCCGGTCGAGGCCCTGCGCTATGAGTGACATTCTGGCGCTGGACGGCATCGGGAAAAGCTACAACCGGGGCAAGGTGTCAGAGGTGCAGGTGCTGCACGGTGCGTCGGTGCGGCTGGCGCGGGGCGAAGTGGTGGCTTTGGTGGCCCCGTCCGGTGCCGGGAAATCCACGCTGCTGCATATCGCCGGGCTGCTGGATAGCGCCGATGAGGGGCGGGTGGTGCTGGACGGCATCGACATGACGCGGCTCGATGATGCCACCCGCACAGCGGCGCGGCGGCAGGATGTGGGGTTCATCTATCAGTTCCACCATCTGCTGCCGGAATTTTCCGCGCTGGAAAACATCATTCTGCCGCAACTGGCCAATGGTGTCAGCCGCCGCGCCGCCGAACAAAGGGCGCGCGATCTGCTGGAACGGGTCGGGGTTGGCCCACGCGCAAGCCACCGCCCTGCCGCCCTGTCTGGCGGCGAACAGCAACGGGTGGCGTTTTGCCGGGCGCTGGCCAATGGGCCAAAGCTGCTGCTGGCCGATGAACCAACCGGCAATCTGGACCCCGAAACCTCGGATCAGGTGTTTGGCGTGCTGATGGAGGTGGTGCGCGAAACCGGGCTGTCGGCGCTGATCGCCACCCACAATCCGGGCCTGGCGGCGCGGATGGACCGGACCTTGCGGCTCAGCGGCAAGCGGGTCGAAGCCATGGCTGCACAGGCGGGGTAGGGCCGGTCGGTTGGTGCAGCGCTACACCTGCCGCAATGGATGTGGTAACTGATCCAGATCAAGGCATCTGCGCCCGATGATGCGGATGATCCATAGCAGTCAATCAAGGTGCGCCATGGCCAGAACCGTTCCGATCGTCGCTGCCGCGCTGTCAGGCCTTCTGGGGCTGGTGGTCGTCGCCTGTCAGCCGGTGCCGGACCCGGCGCCCAGTGCCCGGCAGGATTTCACCGACAATTGTGCGGCATGCCACGGCGACAGCGGCACCGGCGATGGCCCCGCCGCCGCCGGTCTGACGCGCAAACCCGCTGATCTGACCGGTATTGCGGCACGCAACGGCGGGGAATTTCCGATGGCGCAGGTGATGAGCACGATCAACGGCTATTTCCGCCCGGACAGCAGTGAGATGCCACATTTCGGCGACGTGCTGGACAGTGCAACGGTGCTGGTCGATACTGGCGACGGCATCGCCACGCCTGCACCGGAGCGGCTGGTGGCTTTGGCCGAGTTTCTGCGCGGGTTGCAGCGCTGAAGCGGGCGGCTTGACCGGCATATGCGGTGCTTTTGACGGAGATCACAGCGGCAAAAGCCTGCCGGGTCTTGTATTTTACCCACTGTAATGTATATTTCAAACCACATTATCTGAATGGAGATCGCCATGACCCGCCTTTTGACCCCGCACATTGCCACCATGACCGAAATGCGTGAACCGCACAAAGTGCTGGAACGCTCCGGCGGCAAACCGGTGGCCATCCTGAAGAACTCGGCTTTGGTCGGCTATCTGGTGCCGGAAGCGGCAATCAGCAAGGCGGAACATCGCGTAGTGACGATGGAAGAAATGAGGGTCCACCTGCGCAACACCCGCGCAGAGGTTCAACCGGTTCTCGACTACCTCAAAGACAAATGAGCTACGCAACCCTTTCGCCCGACGTCGTCGAGGCGATCCATGATGAAGTGCTGAACCCCGGCGAACTGCCCGGACGTGCCCGCGACAAGTCGCTGGAAGGGGCGTTGGCGCGCGTCGATAACCGGCTGGCCTACGGTATGATCGACGATGTCTATGACCTCGTTGCCGCCTATGCCGTGGCAGTTGCGACCGGGCATTGCTTCAACGACGGCAACAAGCGCACCGCTTTTCGGACCATGAACGCCGCTTTGGCGTTTAACGGGGTCAAACGGGCTTGGGATTTCGAAACCGTTGGCCCGATCATCATCCGGGTGGCTCAGGGGCTGATGGATGAGGGCGATCTGGCGGAGTGGCTGCGGGGCGCGTAAGACGCGGCATCTGCAACCAATGCCGTTGTGCGGACGGTGATCCCCAGATATTGTGTGCAGGGCGGAGTCAATTCACCATCTCTGCCGTACCACCCCCAGGAATCGAGTCCCCATGCCGCCAGACCTGTTGCCCAACGAAGACCCGCATACCGGCTACAACGCCTCGTCGATCGAGGTGCTGGAGGGGCTGGAGCCGGTCAGGAAACGCCCGGGGATGTATATCGGCGGCACCGATGAGCGGGCGCTGCACCATCTGGTGGCAGAGGTGCTGGACAATGCGATGGATGAGGCGGTGGCGGGCCATGCCAACCGGATCGAGGTCGAACTGCACGCCAACCATTCGCTGACCATCCGTGACAACGGCCGGGGCATCCCGATTGACCCGCACCCGAAATTCCCCGGCAAATCGGCGCTGGAGGTGATCCTGTGTACCCTGCATTCGGGGGGCAAGTTTTCCGGCAAGGCCTATCAGACCTCTGGCGGCTTGCACGGGGTCGGGGCCTCGGTGGTCAATGCGTTGTCGGACCATCTGCGGGTCGAGGTGGCGCGGGGCCGCGAATTGTACGCGCAGGAGTTTTCACGCGGTCATCCCACAGGGCCGCTGCAAAAGGTCGGCCCGGCACCAAACCGGCGTGGTACCGCCTTTACCTTTCACGCCGATGCCGAAATCTTTGGCCACCACCTGTTCAAACCGGCGCGGATCATGCGGATGGTCCGCTCCAAGGCCTATCTGTTTTCCGGCGTCGAGATCCGCTGGAAATCGGCGATTGCCGATGGCGATACCCCGCTGGAGGCGACCTTTCATTTCCCGGGGGGGTTGGCCGACTATCTGAAAGAGCGGCTGGAAGGCTCTGCCACCTATGCCGAGCGCGCCTTTGCCGGCAAGGTCAGCTTTGCCGAAAAGTTCGGGGTTCCCGGCTATGTCGAATGGGCGATCAACTGGACCCCGGCGATGGATGGCTTTATCGGCAGTTACTGCAACACGGTGCCGACGCCGGAAGGCGGCACCCATGAGGCAGGGTTCTGGGCGGCGGTGCTGAAAGGCATCAGGGCGTACGGCGAGCGGGTCAAGAACCGCAAGGCCGAGCAGATCACCCGCGACGATCTGGGGGCCGGCGGCTGCGCGCTGGTGTCGTGCTTCATCGCCGAGCCGGAGTTTGTCGGCCAGACCAAGGACCGGCTGGCGTCAGCCGAGGCGGCGCGGCTGGTCGAGGGTGCGGTGCGTGACCATTTCGACAACTGGCTGGCGGCGGATACCAAAGCGGCGGGGGCGATTCTGGATTTTCTGGTGCTGCGCGCCGATGAACGGCTGGCGCGGCGGGCGGAAAAGGAAACCGCGCGCAAGACCGCGACGAAAAAGCTGCGGCTGCCGGGCAAGCTGGTGGATTGCTCCGCGACCTCGCGTGAGGGCACGGAGCTGTTCATCGTTGAAGGTGACAGCGCCGGTGGGTCGGCCAAGATGGCGCGGGAACGCAAGTTGCAGGCTTTGCTGCCGTTGCGGGGCAAGATCCTGAACGTGCTGGGGGCGGCGTCGGCCAAGATGGGGCAGAACTCGGAAATTTCCGATCTGTGTCAGGCGCTTGGCGTGCAGATGGGCACAAGGTTCAACATCGAGGACCTGCGCTATGAAAAGGTCATCATCATGACCGACGCCGATGTCGATGGCGCCCATATCGCGGCATTGTTGATGACTTTCTTTTTTACTCAGATGCGCCCGATGATCGACCGCGGTCATCTGTATCTGGCCTGCCCGCCTTTGTACCGCCTGACCCAGGGGGCAAAGCGGCTGTATGTGGCGGATGACGCCGAGAAGGAGCGGATGCTTTTGGCCGGGCTGGGGGGGAAGGGCGGCATTGATGTCCAGCGGTTCAAGGGACTGGGCGAGATGGACGCCAAGGATCTGAAAGATACCACGATGAATCCTTTGACCCGGAAATTGATCCGGGTGTCGATTGACGAGGACGAACCGGGGGAAACCGGCGATCTGGTGGAACGGCTGATGGGGAAAAAGCCGGAATTGCGGTTCCAGTATATTCAGGAGAACGCACGGTTTGTGGAGGAGTTGGATGTTTGATGAAAGTGGGGACGTGAATGGACTTTACTTCCGTTAGTCAGAAGATTCCGCGGCCTACAGTCACTCTCGCAGCTTTCGCGCTTCTGATTGACTGCACCGCTATTCAACGTGTGGGTATATCTCCGGCATACCTATCCATTGACGAAGCGCTGAAGCTACTTTCCCTTGATTTCGCATATCTCTCGATAATACTCGTACTTGCGGCGCTCCCAGCGGCCCTCGGATCTGTTCTAGCTGTGCTTTCGTTGAATTATGTTGTTTTTGTAGCGTTTAGGCGCGCCACCCCTCGTGTTAGGATGCTTTCAGTAGCCGCTAAGTATGGCCGTAGAAAAGATTATGTTCCCATTGAAAAGGTGCGCCACTATGCAGTAGAAAATCGGGACAAAGCCCTTCTAGAATCCATTGCGAAGCACGACAACTCGCTTTCAATTGAAACTTCATTTATGCCAAGCGTTGTCTTGGTTCTGCTTACCTATCTGGTCGTGGTCTCATCTGTTGATCACCCAAATTTCCTAATGAAGGTCTGCTCACTTAACGCTCCCGTTGAGCTTTGTTGGCGCTACCCAGCGGTGTTGGTGTTAGCTTACTTTCAAGCGTTAAGTATGATGGCCATAAGTGGTTGGACCTTCGCGCGGTCGGCGCTATTCCCGCGCAAAAATCTTACTACTGACTGGGAAGTCATTTCCGACTACTGCAAGCAACACCCAAAAAAGGACTTTGCGTATGCCGTAACAAATTGGATGCGGCATAAAAAGCAGCGAGCGTAGGGTGGGGTTCCCCCCCCACCATCTTCTTCGCGCTCTACCCACCCCCCTTCACCCCCCCTTAACCATCCCCCCGCTACGCTCCCCCTTGCATCTCTCCTTAATGTATGCATATAAATGTGGGACTGGGACGAACAGAAGCGTCAGACCACGCTCCTCATCCGGGGCCTCGATTTCGCTATGGTCAACGACTTTGTCATCAGTGCAGCGGTGATCGACCCCGACGAGAGACAGGACTATGGCGAGGCGCGGTTCAAGGCGACCGGGATGATCGGGGACAGGCTTTTTGTCGTCATCTTCACCCCGCGCGGGGATCGGTTCCGGCTGATCAGCCTGCGAAAGGCCAACACGAGAGAGAAACGCGAATGGGAAAATCGTTAAGGGACTCCGGAACAGATGCTGCTTCCGAACCAGACGAGGAAAACCCGGAATGGACGGCGGACACCTTCGCCCGCGCCCGTCCCTTCTGGGACTTCCCCGAACTCGTCGCTGTCCTGAGGGCCAACGGCAAGCTTGGCCGCCCACCGCTTGCAGATGCCGACAAGAAGCGCCGTGTCACGCTTTATCTCGACCCTGACCTGCTCGACAGGCTCAAGGCCGGTGGCAAGGGCTGGCAGACGCGGGCGAATGCGGCGTTGCGGGTGGCCTTGGGGTTGGACGGGTAGGGCGGGGTTTGCCCTACCGCGGTGGAGAGTCGGGGTATACCCCGACCTACGCGGGTTCTGCCAGCCGTTTCGCCCACATCCTTTGAAACGCCGGGCGGGCCTGGCACTCTGCCAGCCACGAGACGACAGCCGGGCACGCTGCCATCAGGGGGGCATGGGCCGAGGCGTAGCGCACCACCTCTGCCGTATTGATATCCGCCACGGTAAAGCGACCTCCGACCATATGCCCCGCAGCCAACAGATGGCGGTTCAGGGTTGCCATCGGGCGGTCCAGTTTCACAGCGGCAGCGGCGATCTGGGCGGCAGCTTCGGGCGTTGCTTCGCGCTTTTCGGCATAGGGATAGTACATATCCAGCGCCGCAGCCTCGATGCCGGTGGCGGCGAACAGTGCCCATTGCTCCATCAGCGCCCGTTCGCGGGCATCGGCAGGGGCCAGCGGCCCCCCCGCCTTGGCCGCCAGATACAGGTTGATCGCCAGCGACTCCGCCAACACAAAGCCGTCATCATCGATGCAGGGCACCTGGCCTGCCGGGTTCAGCGCCAGAAACGCCGGCGACGCGGTGTGGAGCGGGCCTGCGCCCGGGTCTGTCAGCCGATAGGCCTGAATCACCGGGATTTGTTCATAGGCGATCCCCAGTTCTTCCATCAGCCAGATGTTGCGCGTCGCCCGCGAACGACAGACCCCGTAAAGTTTCAGCATCGTAGCCCTCCGATTTCCGAGAAAAACCTAGCAGTGGCGGCGGTGGAACAAAAGCGGCAATCCGGGGGAGTGGGCTGCGGGGGCGGGGCAGGGCCATCGCAACTGGAAAAACCGCCCTGCCGTGTCGGAACCGAACAGAGAACAAACCCGAGTCGAATGCAGTCCACGTCTTCGCACGCACATGCCGGTTTCTGTTGCGTTCTTTCATAGGCGATTCCCCTCGGGCGGGCAGCCGGGGTTGTGGCACCCCCAAGGCTGCGGTACTCAGCGCCATGGCCGACAGACACTCATATGGGGCGCACGCTGTGGCGGTGCTGAGCCTTGGCCTGCCGCTGATCGGCAGCCATCTGGCGCAGATGGCGCTGCATGTCAGCGATACCATCATGCTGGGCTGGTATTCGGTCGAGGCGCTGGCAGCGGTGGTTCTGGCGGCGACGCTGTTTTTCACCCTGTTCATTCTGGGGTCGGGCTTTGCCCAGGCGGTGATGCCGATGGTGGCCCATGCCGTGGCCTCGGGGTCGGAACCCGAAGTGCGGCGGTCGGCGCGGATGGGGCTGTGGCTGAGCGCCGCCTTTGGCGTCGCGGTGATGCCGGTGATGTGGTGGTCGCAGGCCTTGTTGCTGGCGATCGGTCAACCGCCCGAAGTGGCGATCCTGGCGCAGGATTTCCTGCGGATCGCCGGGGCCGGGATGGTGCCTGCGCTGGTGATCATGGTGATGAAAAGCTATCTGGCGGCGATGCACCGCACCCAGGTGGTGCTGTGGGTGACGGTTGGCGGGGTTGGCCTGAATGTCGCTTTGGGCTGGGTGCTGATCTTTGGCCACTACGGCGCCCCGGAACTGGGGGTGCGGGGGGCGGCGATTGCCTCGGTTGCCACCCAGTTTGCCACCGCACTGGCGCTGATGGCCTATGCCAGCCTGTTCGGCCCGATCCGCCGTTATGGGTTGTTTCGCCGGTTCTGGCGGTCTGACCCCTCGGCGTTGCGCCAGGTCTGGCGGCTGGGTTGGCCGATCGGTCTGACCGGGTTGGCGGAAAGCGGGCTGTTTTCGGCGGCATCGGTGATGATGGGCTGGATCGGCACCCGCGATCTGGCGGCACATGGCATTGCAATGGAGGTGGCTGCCATCACCTTCATGGTGCATCTGGGCCTGTCCAATGCCGCTACGGTGCGCGCCGGGCAGGCGCTGGGGCGGGGCGACGGGGCGGCACTGGCGGATGGGGCCAAAGCGGCGATTGGCCTGTCGGCGCTGTTTGGGCTGGCCGCAGTGGTTGTTCTGTTGACGGTTCCGCATGTGTTGATCGGCCTGTTTCTGTCGGATGACGACCCGCAACGGGCAGAGTTGATCCGGATCGGCAGCGGGCTGCTGGCAATGGCGGCGCTGTTCCAGTTTGCCGATGCAGCGCAGGTGATGGCGCTGGGGCTGCTGCGCGGGGTGCAGGATACAAAGGTGCCGATGCTGATTGCCGCCATCAGTTACTGGGGGGTTGGCGTTCCCGCCAGCTATGGGCTGGGGATCGCTGGCGGGTTTGGCGGCAAGGGCATCTGGCTGGGGCTGGTGATCGGGTTGGTCTGTGCGGCGGGGATGCTGATGCTGCGGTTCTGGCGTGGCAGGGCGCGGCACCTGCTGGTGTAGGGGTGTGCCAATCTCCTCACGCCGCCCCGGAGCCTGGCCTTGCGAAAGCGAGGGTGATCCGGGGCCGCGCGTTCGAGGGTGCGCCTTTTGACTCGAGGTCCCGGATCAAGTCCGGGACGGGTTCGCTTTTGGGGCAGGCGTCGCCACTATTCCCCTTGCGGCACCTGACCAGCCATCAGCCGTTCGGACTTTTTGCGCACCAGGGTGCTGCGCAGGTCGTGCATCGCCAGCAGCAGGGTATCGGTGACCTGTTCCAGTTGGTCGTCGCTGGCCTTGGATTGCACCCATTGCGTTGTCAGGTTCAGGTAATCGACGGCGCGGTGGATATCGTCGATGTCGCGGCTGGCCAGCAGGGCGACGCGCGCCGCCAGCCAGTCGCGGATCGTCGTCATGTCAGCGGGCGACAGCACCCGGTCGCCATGGGGTTTGATATCGCCGTTCTTGACGTTGACAGTGGCGATCTGATCCATGTCGATGCGGCGCTGGCGGTTTTCGGTATCGACCCGAAACACCGATGCGCCGTTGTCACGGATGCGAAAATAGTAATCCGGCAGATCGCCCGCCATGTGTCCCCCGATGCCCCGCCGTTACGTCAGCCCACCGCTACTTCAGCCCTTGGCAAAAGGTCTGAATGCGGGTGCAAGCCTCTGTCAGCGCCTGTTCCGAAGTAGCGTAGCTGACCCGGAAGTTTGGTGAAAGCCCGAAGGCGGCACCAAACACCACAGCCACTCCGGTTTCTTCCAACAGCGCGGTGGCAAAGGTCTCGTCATCCCGGATCAGGGTGCCGGCGGCGCTGGTCAGCCCGATGCACCCGGCGATCGAGGGATAGACATAAAACGCGCCTTCGGGGGTTGGGCAGGTGACGCCGGGGGCCTGGTTCAGCATCGCCACCACCAGATCACGGCGATGCTGAAAGGCAGTGCGGCTCATCGGGATATAGTCCTGCGGCCCGTTCAGCGCCTCGACCGCCGCCCATTGGCTGATCGAACAGGGGTTCGATGTCGACTGGCTTTGCACCTTGGCCATCGCCGCGATCAGCGGTTCCGGGCCAGCGGCATAGCCGATGCGCCAGCCGGTCATTGCATAGGCTTTCGACACGCCGTTGCAGGTCAGGGTGCGGTCAAAAAGCGCCGGTTCGACCTCGGCGGGGGTACAGAATTCAAAGCCGTCATAGGCCAGATGTTCATACATGTCGTCGCTCATCACCCAGACCTGGGGGTGGCGCAGCAGCACCTCGGTCAGGCTTTTCAGTTCGGCCCGGCTGTAACCGGCACCGGTCGGGTTTGACGGCGAGTTGAAGATGAACCATTTGGTCTTTGGCGTGATCGCCGCTTCCAGCATGTCGGCGGTGATCTTGTAACCGGTTTGCAAAGGCCCGGTGACAATGACCGGCTCGCCACCGGCCAGCAGCACCATGTCGGGATAGCTGACCCAATAGGGGGCAGGGATGATCACTTCGTCGCCGGGGTTCAGCGTCGCCACCAGCGCATTGTACAGCGTCTGTTTGCCGCCGGTGCCGACGCTGATTTGCGACGGCGTGTAAGTCAGGCGGTTTTCGCGGGCAAACTTGGCGCAGATCGCCCTTTTCAGCTCCGGGATGCCATCGACGGCGGTATATTTGGTCTTACCGGCGACAATCGCCGCAATCGCGGCATCCTTGATGTTTTGCGGGGTGTCAAAATCCGGCTCGCCCGCGCCAAGGCCGATCACATCGCGGCCCGCCGCCTTCAGGTCCGCCGCCTTGGTGGTGACGGCGATGGTGGGGGATGGCTTTACCCTGGCGAGGGTTTCGGACAGGAAGGATGAGGACGAGGCAGGCATGGCAGACTCCGGTTGGTCGGAAAGACGGCTTGTCATAGGGTGCGGGGCCGGGGCGTTCAAGCGCGAACCGGGATGGGTCGAGGGTTGAATGGACGGAACGGCGGAAACCAGATTGCGGCGGATCAGGATGCGGGCGTGGCGGCGCGGCATGAAAGAGATGGACCTGATCCTCGGCCCGTTTGCCGACAGCGAAATTGCGGCGCTGGACAGGGTGGAGATCGACCTGCTGGAGCGGTTGATGGCGGAGAACGACCAGGACCTGTACCGCTGGATCACGGCGGGTGAGGCGGTACCGGCGGCCTATGAAGCCCTGATCCTCCGCATCGCCGCCTTTGCCCGCGCCCGCCACAACCGGCCGTTGGCCTGATTTTCCGCATTTTACACATAGTTTTGCCGGTTTAACCGAATTTTGTCACTTGGCAGTCACATTGGCCCGACAATGCCGAATGACGGAGACAGTGATGACCATACACGCCCCCCTGCTGGATGTACCGCGCCAGGGTTTCATGGCGGGCTATCTGGAAAGCCTTGCATTGGTGGAACGTCTGCACCGGTTGCTCTTGGATGTGATCAAGGACGAGTTTGAACGGCTGGGCATTCTGGAAATCAACGCCGTACAGGCGTTGCTGCTGTTCAACATCGGTGAAAACGAAGTGACAGCGGGCGAACTGAAATCGCGCGGCTATTATCAGGGCAGCAACGTCAGCTACAATCTGAAAAAGCTGGTCGAAATGGGTTTCATGCACCATCAGCGCTCCGAGATCGACCGCCGGTCGGTCCGGGTCCGGCTGACCGAAAGCGGGCGGCGGATTCGCGGCACCGTCGGCGAGCTGTTTGCCCGCCATGCCGAGGGGCTGGAAAAGCGCGGGGTTCTGGGGCTGAACGGGGTCGAGGAGATCAATTCCGCCCTGCGCCGGATGGAACGCTATTGGGCCGATCAGATCCGCTATATCTACTGACGCGGACGCCAAAGCCGGGGGCGCTGCCCCCTCGCTGCGCTCCCCCCCGGGATATTTGAGAACAAGAAATGAAGGGGCGCGCGGTTTCGGCTTATTTGGTGGGGCGGTTTTGCTGTCAGGGGGCGGCTTGATCAGCAGGTGACGTGTGCGGCAGGGCTGCGGCGCATGCGACGTTTGGCCTATCCGGCAGGGTCGGGGCCGGGGTCAGGGCTGGGGTCGGGGCTGGGGTCGCATTAGGGGCCGGAGTCAGGGCCGGGGCCGGAGTAGGGGCCGGAGTCGGGGTCAGGGCCGGAGTCGGGGTCAGGGCCGAAGTCGGGGTCAGGGTCAGGGTCAGGCAGGGCCGGGCAACGTCAGGGACTGGCCCAACAGGGCCGCTGTCAGTTCGCGCAGCAATTTGCGGCGGATCGCATCGGGGAAATCCTCGCGGCGGCGGGCGGAAATCACGAAAGCGCCGGGGCCGTGGATCAGTTCTGCGCTGTAATAGGGCAGAATGTCGGTTTCGATGCCGCCAATCGCCAGACCATTCACCGTGACACCGCTGTAGTCGGTGCGGGCATAGGCATCGCGCGGCGACAGGCCGTCGTTGTTGCGGCCATCGCCAGAGATATCCAGCGTCTGTGCGGTGCAGTCGGGCGCCAGACCCATCAGGGTTTCGCCGTAAAGCAGGGCGTGGCCCAGGGCGGTGGGGCGCGGCTTGGGGTGACGTTGGCGCGACGCCATCAGCCCGATCACCCGGTCCAGGGCCGCTGCATCCCCGATCATGGTCCAGGCCAGCACCACATCCTGATAATCGCGCCCGCTCCATTCAAAAATCGCCAGCGCCACCGGTTCGGAGGGTTGCAGAAAGGCGTCACGCACCTCCGGGTCACGCAGGGCCGCGATGATGCCGCCCTGCTGAATTTCGTAATCATGCGCCGACACCGACTTTGACACATCGAACCCCAGCGCCAGTGCCAGCCGGCACCCGGCATCGGCCGGGGCAGCCAGCACCAACAGCGCAAGGGCGGCGGCTTTTACCAATGGCCGGTATTGCCCATGCTGGCCCAGGGTTCCGCCGGGGCGAGGCTTTCGCCTTTTTGCAGAAGCTCGATCGAGACATTGTCGGGTGAGCGCACAAAGGCCATGTGGCCATCACGCGGCGGGCGGTTGATGGTCACACCTTGGGCCTGCAGTTGGGCGCAGGTGTCATGGATATTGTCGACCTCATAGGCCAGATGGCCGAAATGGCGACCGTCAGACGGCAGGCCGCTGTCGCCATCCCAGTTGAAGGTCAGTTCCACCGGGCATTCGGGCTGGCCCGGCGGTGCCATGAAGACCAGCGAAAACCGTCCCTTGTCATTATCGTAGCGCCGGATTTCCTCCAGCCCCAGCAACCGGTAGAATGCCATGGATTTTTCAAGGTCCAGCACCCGGACCATGGTGTGCAGATAGCGCGTTGTCATCGGACTCTCCTGTTGGGGTTGGCGCAACGATAGTGTTTTGGCGCGCGATTGCCACCGGGAATTCCGCCAACACGGGAATTCGACCAACACGGGAATTCGACCAGCCCCGGTGGGGAAGGCGCGACCGGCTGCGGTGGCTGCAGCTGCCCGCCGCGCCGGGCAGCCCCCTGCGCCAGACGCCCGCAGCGGGGCAATCCGCCGCTGCCCGCGATTTCTGCGCAGAAATCGAGCCGGAGTTTAGCAAACTCCGCGCCGAAGGCCCCGCCCGGTGCGCCGACCCCAAACCCGCGTCCGGCTCAGAACAGCGATTTCAGCCCGAATTGCACCCCGAATGCATCCTGTTCAAAGCGGCTGACGTTGGAACCGGTGTGGCTGGCGCTCAGGCTCAGCGTCGGGGCAAAGCCCATCACCTGCGCCTTGGGGAAGGCCAGATCCAGGGTGACACCGACCTTCAGATCCCTCCTGCCGTCAAGGTTGAATTGGTTGGAAAAGAACACCGGATAGTCGCGGCTTGTGGCAGACAGGGAAAAGCTGACCTGTGCCGGACCCACTGGTCGGGCCAGCGCATAGGACACAGCCGCTGTCAGCGCCAGATTTCCGGAATTGGCGTTGGCAGAGCTTTGGCTGACCACACCGATCTGCAACCCGGCGCGGTCGCCGCTGGTCAGTTGCCGCTGATAGCTGCCGTTCAGCGCCAGAACCGTCAGCGGGTCACTGCCATCCTGCGGCCATTGCCGCTCTGCCAGCACCTGCCAGCCCAGCCGTTGCGGGCCTTGCAGCGGCGTGGCGAAATCAAGTTGAGCGCGCGCATAGCTGGTCAGAGGCTTGCCACCGTACCAGTTGGCCCCTGCCAGCACAGTGGCCGCCATCGGTAAGGCCCCGGTTCGGGGTTGAAACTGATGGGTCAGCGTCAGTTCCGCCGCCTGATAGGCATAGTCGGCATTGCTGGCGCCGGGGGCTTGCCGCCGCGCCTGATCGGACATTACCACCCCGTTGACCACCAGTTGCGCCCCCAGTTCGGTGCGGCTTTGTGCCGTGGCGCCGATGACATAGCCGGTGCCGAGCGTGATCCCATAGGTCAGGCCCGACAGTGCCATGGCATCGCCGGAAAAGCTCAGGATCGTCGGCACCCCATTGATGATCAGCCGACCGGCGCTGCTGCCCTGATTGACATTGCTGGAGGGTGCGGCGGAAAACTGCAGCCGGGTGCGCCAGCGGTTCTGCGCCTGTACCTGGCGAAAGCCTGCGACGGTGTCCTGCCAGGTGGCGGCATCGGGGGCACTGTCCAGCGCGCGGCGCAGCCACAGTTGCGCCAGGGTCAGGCGGCCCTGTTCAAACCCGGCCTTCGCCGCCAGCCGCGCCGCCTCATAGCGCGCGCCGCTATCCCTGGTGGCGCGAAAGGCCCGTACCGCCGCCTTGCGCGCCGCGCTTGGATTGCCCAGCAGCACTTCGGCGGTGGCCAAAGTCAGCAGGGCACCAATATCGGCATTGTCGCGTTGCAACAGGCCCAGGGCGATCTGCCGCGCCAATACCGGGTTGCCGGTCAGCACCGCCTGCTCTGCCACGGCGCGGGCGGTGGCAATATCCAGCGTCACGCTTTGGGCAGCGCCAGCCTGTGGCACCAGCAGCAGCGCCGCCAGAACCAGCAGCTTCCGGCACCAGCCGGTGATCAGGGGCATGTGATCGAGGATTGCGCCGGGCTACAGGGCAGCACAAAGGCCCCGTGTTCGATCAGGTCAGAGTTGCCCGAGATCGGGCGGAACACCATGACGCCTGCCACATCGGTTGCCCCGGTTCCGGCAAACAGACCGCCGAAGTTGCCGATGACGGTGCGGTCACCGAACATCACGTTCCCGGCGAACGCGCCATTGCCGTCAATGGCGGCGGCATCCATGAACACATCATCCAGCACCACCCCGGTATCGACATTGGTGCGGCCGGTGATGCCGCCGCTCATCGAGCCGCCGGCGTTGAAATCGGCGGTGATCCGGGCGGTACCAGCGGTGCGGAATGGGGCGGCGGGGTCCAGCGGGCCCGGGGAAATACCGGTATTCAGCACCCCGGCGTAGGAGCCGTTATAGACCGCCAGACCGGCGGTGGGGCGGGTAAAGACATCGATGCGGGCATAGATGCCGCCGCCGAAATAATTCACGAACTGGCCGCCATCGGCCACCACCCCTGCCATCGCATTGGCGCGGGGGTTTTGCGCGAACAGGGCGATGAAATGCCGATTCTGGCCGGAAAACTGGGTGTCATAAGCCTCGAACCCCGGAACATCGAGTGCTGCATTGCGGGTATAGCTGGCGGTCAGCGGGGCGGCGTCCAGCGAGGTCAGCTGCACCGTCAGGGTCTGCGCCGTGGGGTTATAGACCGCAGAATCAAGGTTCTGGCTCAGCACCGCCGGAATGCCGGACGTGGTGCCGCCACCGCCACCGCCCCCCCCGGATCCGGGGGCGGTGCAGGCGGTCAACAGGGCCAGTCCTGTCAGGGTGATGATCTTTTTCATGCCGTGCCTCTGTTGGGAGTCTCTGGTCGGAGTCTCTGCCCCGAGTCTCTGGTCGGAGTCTCTGGTCGGATTAATTCCTGATTGGCAACAATCTGCGGGATCAGGCCGGAAAAAGTCAACGCTTCCGTGCATTTTGCCAAAAGACCGTGACTTCTGTGCGGCGGTGGCGGGGTAAAATCTGGACACACATCATCTAGCGGTTTGCGTTGTTACAATGCATAGATACAGTAGTCTCCGACTCAGCCTCTCTCGGAAAGCCCCCCATCATGCCCCTGACCCCCGACCAGCAAGCCGAAATCGACGCCGCCCGCGCCCGGCAGCACCTGACCCTGCGCGCGGTGTCGGAGGGGGCCGAGGCGCATCTGTACCGCGCCCATCCGGTGCTGGATCACGGCTTCATCCGGCTGATCGACTATATGGGGGATGACAGCGCCATCGTGCAGGCGGCGCGTGTGTCTTATGGTGCTGGCACCAAACATGTGCAGAATGACGACGGGCTGATCCGCTATCTGATGCGGCACTTTCATTCGACGCCGTTCGAGATGTGCGAGATCAAGCTGCATGTGAAACTGCCGGTGTTTGTGGCGCGGCAATGGATCCGGCACCGCACCGCCAATGTGAATGAATATTCGGCGCGCTATTCTGTGCTGGACCGGGAGTTTTATATTCCCGCGCCGGAAAAACTGGCGGCGCAATCGACGGTGAACAATCAGGGGCGCGGCGCGGTGTTGCAGGGCGCCGAGGCGGCGCGGGTGCTGGAGATCCTGAAAGGCGACGCCGATCAGGCCTATGACCATTACGAGGCGATGCTGGCACAGGCCCAGCCGGATGGGTCGCCGCAACAGGGTCTGGCGCGCGAACTGGCCCGGATGAACCTGCCCGCCAATATCTATACCCAATGGTATTGGAAGGTGGACCTGCACAACCTTTTTCACTTCCTGCGGTTGCGGGCGGATAAACATGCGCAATATGAAATCCGGGTTTATGCCGAGGCGATCTGCAAGGTGGTGCAGGATTGGGTGCCGCTGGCTTATGGAGCGTTTGCGGATTATCGGTTGGGTGGGGTGGCGCTGAGTGGGAAGGCGGTGGCGGTATTGCGCCGCCGCCTTGCAGGTGAAAAAGTGGGGCAGGAAGAGTCCGGCATGAGTAAGGGCGAGTGGCGGGAGTTTGAGGGGGTTTGGGGGTGGCAATGAGCTTTCGTGAAGGTGGGAAATTTGCGCTGGGCTTAGTTTTCGGCTTGCTTAGCACCGTGTTTGTGCTCGTTTACTGGCCCGGATGTGGGGATACTAGGTCTACGCTCTGGTTTTGTGGGGAGAGTCCGGATGTCGTAATTGCGACACTTGAATTCATTTCTCAATTGGCAAATTCGCTTTCTTGGCCAATTGGTATTCTACTCTTGGGTTTAATGTTCCATCGAAAGATCAATACACTTTTGGGTTCGATAACACGTATAAAGGCGCCTGGGATCGAAGCGGAATTTAGTGCATTGGTAGAGGATGCTGAGAGTAATCTGGCTGATGACAACAACATTCCGGAATCAGATCGAAATGAAGTGCCACCGCATATTATGAAGTATCTGGAGGTTGACAAGAAGTACGCCGTGATTGCGGCTTGGCTAAGTATAGAGAAAAAGCTGTTCAGGCTTGCTGAGGTGCGACATCTGCTTGAAGGCTCTTCCAGACCTCAGATTTATTTTCGCGACGCCCTTTTCCGAAAATTGGAGTTTCCGGGTGGGATCGTCGAAGCTATCCGTGACTTGCGCAACGCGCGAAACGCAGTAGCTCATGCAAATGCAGATGATATGACAGAGTCGTCAGTCATTAAGTATTTGCAGATTGCGGCAGAGATTGATGGATTCCTTGATGGCCGTATTTTGGAGCAAACTGATTTAGCAAAATAGCACAGCCCGGCTACTATCGTCCGGTGGGCGCCAGACCAAATATATTCAGCGAGCAGTAGGTCGGGGCCTGCCCCGACTCTTCCAAAATCCCACCCCGACTCTCCCTCACAAATGGCGGGGCATGCCCCGCCCTACACAATCAATTCCGCATCCGTTTCCTTTCGATACGACGAATACTCCCAATCCTCCGGCCGCTCCACCAACCCATGCTTCACCGGGTTGATCCAACACTACCGTAAATGCGCCCGGTAATCCCCGGAATCCCGGATGTGCGCTGCGCGCGTTCGGCTTTGAAAACGGTCCCCCGGACCTTTTTCAAAACCACATCCCAAAACCGCTACCGCCAAATCGGTACTGCGTCTTTTTGTAGGTCGGGGCATGCCCCGACTCTTTTGCAATCCGCCCCGACTCTCCGGCGCAAATGTCGGGGCATGCCCCGACCTACACAATCAATTCCCCGTCCGTTTCCTTCCGATACGACGAATACTCCCAATCCTCCACCCTTTCCACCAACCCATGCTTCACCGGGTTAATCCAACAATACCGCATATGCGCCCGGTAATCGTCCTCATCGCGAATATGATGCTCCCAAAAGCGCTTCTGCCAAATCGGCGCTTCATCCTTTTGGTGGTCGGGGCCTGCCCCGACTCTCTTGTCATCTTGGGTCCGGCTGCGCCCGGCAACCACGCCGTGCGCTCCAAACGCCCCCACCGGCGGAGTCGGGGCATGCCCCGACCTACGCAATTCGCGTGAAAACCGGGCCTTGAGCATGCCGACACGGTTGGAATAGTCTGCGTCCGCTTCTGGCAGGGTCCAGACGCAATGCATGTGGTCCGGCAATACCACCCAGGCGTCGATCGCAAAGGGCTTGTCCGCCTTTGTCCGCCGGGCCGCATCGCGCAAGATGTCGATATGGCGCGTCAGCAGGTCCGATCCCCGGTCAAACAGGTTCACGGTCAGAAACAGGGTCGCACCGGGATGCTTGAGACGGCGATACATCGACATCGGCAAAGGTTGCCTTTGGTCGGTTAACAATCTCTTACCATTGTAGCTCCGGCTACACTGAACCGAGCCGCAGGGTTCGCACCCCCCTTGCAGATATCCGCAAGGAATTCGGCATCGAATGAAGGCGGTGTTTTATGACCGGAGCGGCAGGCGGTTGCACCAACCGATGGTTTACCGGGCTGATCCTGCGGCGAAGGCGGCACTTCCCCTCCTGCCGCCCCTGCTGGTACCGCAGATCCTAATTTTCCATTAAGCCGCGAGGCTAACGCTTTGAAAACAAACGCCCCGAATATGTCCCCGGCTGGGACATCAAACCGTAGCCATCAGTATTGGGGTCAAGGTTTTTCTAGTGTCCAAAGCCTGTTTTCGGTGACGAGAGTGTTGGCGAGGGAGATGAGTTTTCGCAGTGTTGC
>JAYTDA010000362.1:0-3631 GCA_043736155.1 Paracoccaceae bacterium
GACAATGCCTCGCCCGCGCCGCTGTGTCTGGATGAACTCGGCGAAACCACGGCAGAGACGCAGCTGTTCCTGTTGCGTGTGCTTGAAGAAAAGATGACGCGCCTGCACGGCCCCGACGAACCTGACACGTCAGGCCGGGTGCTGTCGCTGACCAACCGCACCATGCTGAACGAGGTCGAGTGCGGGCGCTTTCGCCGTGATCTGTACTATCGGCTCAGCACAATCGTGCTGGTGATCCCGCCGTTGTGCAAGCGTGGTGAAGACATCCTGCTGATCGCCGAACATTACAACCGCAAGATCAGCATGGAACAGGGGCGCGACCCGCTGGTGTTGGGGTCCGACATTCAGCAGGTTCTGATGAACCACAGCTGGCCCGGAAATGTCCGCGAATTGCGCAACCTGATGTCGGGCCTGCATTGCCTGACCAAGTCACGCACCGTGACGCTGGCTGATCTCCCGCCGGAAGTGACAATGCCTGCGGCTCTGACAGCGGCCAATGACCATGACGGCGCGCAGCGTGATCGCGGTGCGGCCAATCCGGAGTCGCTGAAGGATGCCGAGGTGACGCTGATCGAGAATTCGCTGCGCCGCCACCAGGGCAACATGAGCAAGGCAGCACTGACACTCGGAATTTCGCGCCCGACCCTGTACCGCAAAATCCACGCCTACGGGATCAAGACCGGATAGGGCAGGGCGCAGTGCCGGGGCGGGCGCGCGGGCTCCGGTCACGCTCCGGATGGCCCTTGGCGCCGATGCTGGGCACCCCCCCCGCCGCAGCCCCGTCAATCGGCTGCTTCGGCGCCGCCCTTGTCCTTGGCAATCTCGACGGTCACCGGCGCAAAACCCGTGACCTGCACCGCCACGCTGAAGGTCTTGGCGGCCTCGCTGGTCACATAGATCGAATTCGGGTTGGCCCGGAAATGGCCGGGCGCGCTGGCGTCATCAAAATGGATGCGCGCCTCGCCCCCGGCGGGCACCTGAAAGCCGTCGAGGCTGCGAAAAAAGCTTTCGGTGACACCGCTGTCGGCATCGGTGATCGCAACATGGACCGAGAAACCGGTCAGCGCCGTGGTGCCCGGATTGGTGATCAGCAGTTCAAGATGGTCGGTTGCATCGGCTTTTTGCACCGGGTCATAGTTGTTCTCGACCAGCGCCTCGGCAATCGTGAACGGTGCGGCGGGGCCGTCCATTCGCATCGGGTTGGCGATCAGCACCGCTTCGCTGTCGGCCAGATCGTTGATCCCGTCGCCGTCGGTGTCGGAGGCGAGCGGGTCGGTGCCGAGCAGCACTTCCGACGTGTCGGGCACGCCGTCACCATCGGCGTCGGCAGCCGTTTGCGCCGACACTGGCCCGGCAAGCAGGGCGTTCAGGGCGACGACGGACAGCAGGGTAAAGGTCGGTTTCATCGGTTACTCCTCGGTCAGGGTTTTAATGTTCAGTGGCAGGGCGATCGCAACGACCGCAAGGCCGAGCGCGGCAAGGACGATCCACGCGATGTCCAGCGCTTTTTCGATCAGGATCGGGCCCAGCGGCAGCCCGGCATAGGTCGCCTTGATGCCGAGCACGGCAAAGGCGAAACGCTCGAAATGCTTGGTGATCGAGGCGACTTCGATGCCGTTACGCACCGCCTCGAACCCGGCATAGGACTTCATAATTTCCAGCTGATCGGGCCGCGCGATGCTCAGCGACTTGAACACGCCGCCGGCCACCTGATTGTCGGGGTCCATCGTGTCACCGATCTGCGGGGCCACCAGAACAATCACCAGCCAGAGCGCGAATGCGGTCAGCAGAGCGGTCGCGGGGCGCGGCAGGTGCAGCGTCAGCACAAAGGCCGCAAGAAAGAAGCTGGTCATGTAGACAGAGGACACCGCCCAGACCAGGCCGATGCGGCCGAGGTCGTTTGCGGTCAGTCCGATGCCCGACACCAGGTGCAGCAGCACCGCGCAGGCCGCCATGACAATGGCCAGCCCGAGGCTCAGCAGGCCGGTGCCCGCCACGATCTTGCCGCCGGCAAACTGCCACCGCGACAGCGGGCGGGTCAGGATCAGCGCCAGCGTCTGCCGCCCGCGCTCCGCCGCCGCGGCCCGGAACCCGATCAGGATAGCGATGGCCGCGCCGACAATCTCGATCTGTTCCGCCGCCCCGCGCAGCAGGCGCAGCGGGTAGAATTCCGGCGGCTTGATCGCGGCGGCACTTTTGCCCAGCGCCAGCAGGCTGGCCCGCGCCGCGTCATAGGTCGCCACATCGGTCGACAATGCCAGAGCGCCGGTGATCAGCGCGGTCATCGTGGCCAACAGCAGAAAGCCGGTGACGATCAGCAGAATGCGGTCGCGCGCCGCGTCGCGGATGTCCTTGGCGGCGATGGTGATCAGCGGGCTAGGCGTCATAATCGACCTCGGTCGGTGACAGGTGGCTCAGGGCCGCAAAGGCGAGCGTTGCCGCAAGGACCAGCGCGGCGGTCAGGCTGACCAGCGGCGGCACGGCGGCGCGCGATACCCAGCCCGAGGGGCGGAAGTCGAGCAACCCCGCCGACAGCGCCCCATAGCCTTCGGCCAGCGAAATGGGGCCGAGCGCCCAGCCTGCGCCCCGGAAAAAGCCGGTGTCGGGTGGGGTGGCCAGTGCCGAAATCGGGTTCAGCACCGCCGTCGGCGTCAGGTTCAGCGTCAGCGCGGGCAGGATGAAGGTGACCGCCAGCCAGACGGTGACCGGCACCAGCAGCCCCACCGATTCAGACCGCACCGCCGCCGTGGCCGCCAATGAGATCAGCCCGAAGATCAGCATGTACAGCGCCGACAGCGCAAAAAAGCCGGCCAGATGCAGGCCCATCTGTGCCGTCACCACCGCCCCCGGCAGTGCCAGCAGCGTCGCCGTTCCAACAACGGCCGCGGTGGCCGACAGGCCGCCCACCAGCAGGCCGAGCGCCGCGATCTTGCCGGTGGCATAGCTGGCCCGCGTCACCGGCCGCGACGCGATCAGCGCCAGCACCCCGGCCTTGCGGTCGACCGCCACCAGCCGGTTGCCCATGACCACCGCCGACAGCGCGCCGATCAGAATTACATACACAACCATGTTGCGCATCAGGATCAGGGGCGAGCTGTCCTGCACCGGGTTGGTTGGCACCGGCTTGCCTGAGGCTGCCAGAAATTCCGCCGCGTCCAGATAGATGCGGTTGACGGTGGCCGTGGCCTGCCAGCCAAGCCAGGCCGACACCAGCACCAGCACCGCGAAAAGCCCGGCCATCAGCAGGACCGTGCTTTCCCGCAGCGCCAGCCGGACCGACCCCGCAGCGATCAACGGCGCGGTCATGCGGCACCCGCCGGGCCGGAGGCCAGACGGCCCTGCGGGGTCAGCGACAGATACAGCGCCTCGATCGCGGCGGCATCACCGCAGCGCGCCGTCACCGCCGCGACCTTGTCGTGGAAAATCAGCCGCCCGTGGCCCAACACCGCGATCGACGTGCAGGTCTGGGCGATCTCGCTGATCAGATGGGTGTTCATAAAGATTGTCATGCCCTGATCGCGGTTCAACTGCCCGATCAGATCGCGCAGCATCTTGATGCCCATTGGATCAAGCCCGGATGTCGGTTCATCCAGAAACAGCACCTGCGGGCGGTGCAGGATCGCTTGCGCCA
>JAYTDA010000363.1:0-2849 GCA_043736155.1 Paracoccaceae bacterium
GCCTATGCCGCCGAACGCACCGGCTTTGGCGTGCGGCTGGCGGACCGCGAAAGCATCAGGCTGATGCTGGGCGATCTGGCGATGCAGATCGAGGTGGGGCGGCTGTTGGTGATGAAAGCGGCCTGGGCGCTGGATCAGGGCAGCTTTGCCCGCAAAGAGGTGTCGATGGCGAAAATCCACGTGGCCAACCTGCTGCACAAAGCCGCCGATACCGCGATCCAGATCAACGGCGCGCGGGGCTATTCCGCCGATACGCCGCTGGAATGGATCTATCGCTACGCCCGCCAAGCCCGTCTGGTGGATGGCGCGGACGAGGTGCACAAAATGGTGCTGGACCGCTATCTGACCGATGAAGGACGCGGCTTCTGGCACTGGCCGGTCGAAGCGGACGCATCCACGCGACCCGGACCATGACCGCCGATCTCAACCCAGCCGACCTGCAGGGTTTTCTGGATGCGACCTTTGGCCCATCTGGACATTTCGATTTGCAGCGGATCAGCGGCGGGCAATCGAACCCGACCTATTTCGTCAGTCACGGCGCGGCGCGGATGGTCCTGCGCAAGAAACCCGGCGGGCCGATCCTGCCCGGGGCGCATGCCATTGACCGCGAATACCGGGTGCTGCAAGCCTTGCACCCGACCGGCGTTCCGGTGCCGCGCCCGATCCTGTATCACGCTGACGCCACATTGCTGGGCACGCCGTTTTATCTGATGGAGCGGATCGAGGGGCGGATTTTCACCGATTGCGCCCTGCCGTCGCTGCCCCGCGAGGAACGGAGCGCGATCTGGATGGGGCTGGCCGATGCGCTGGCCGCACTGCACAGTGTTGATCCGGCCACGGTCGGGCTTGGCGATTTCGGGCGTCCGGGCAACTATTTCGAGCGCCAGATCGCCCGCTGGACCCGGCAATGGCGGGCCTCGACCAGTGCCCCGATCCCCGATCTCGACCGGCTGGCCGACTGGTTACCCGCCAACATGCCGCCTGATGATGGTGCCGTCAGCCTGGCGCATGGCGACTTCCGGCTGGGCAACATGATCTTTCACCCGTCCGAGCCGCGCGTTGTGGCGATCCTTGATTGGGAACTGTCCACGCTGGGCCACCCGCTGGCCGATCTGGGGTTTTGCGTCATGCCATGGCACTCCGCGCCCGACGAATACGGCGGCCTGCTGGGCCTCGATCATGCCCTGCTTGGCTTGCCGACCGAGGCTGCGGTCGTCGCACGCTACCGCAGTGCCCGCCCTGATACCGCACCGCTGTTGCCGTTCCACAAGGTCTTTGCCCTGTTCCGCTTTGCGGTGATTTTCGTCGGCATCGCCGACCGCGTCCGCAGTGGCACCGCGGCGGCGGCCGATGCTGCCAACGTCGGTCCACTGGCGGCGTGTTTTGCCGCCCGCGCCACTGCCATCATCGACGCCGCTGCGCCCTGAACCTCAAAGGAAATCCGATGTCCCGCACTGTTATCATCGCCTCCGGGGTCCGCACGGCAATCGGTGATTTCGGCGGAGCGCTGGCGGGTATCGCGCCCTGCGACCTTGGGGCCGCCGTCGCGCGCGACGCCATCGCGCGGGCGGGCCTGACCGGGGCCGATATCGAGCAATCGGTCTTTGGCCACGTCATCCACACCGCCCCCGAGGATATGTATCTGGCCCGTGTCGTGGCATTACGGGCGGGCGTTCCCGACACCGCCCCGGCGCTGACGCTGAACCGGCTGTGCGGCTCGGGCCTGCAGGCGGTGGTGACGGCGGCGGAACAGATCCTGCTGGGCCATGCCGATATCACGCTGGCCGGTGGTGCCGAATCGATGAGCCGGGCCGGCCACCTGCTGACCACCCTGCGCACCGGGCACAAGATCGGCGATGTCAGCGCTGTCGACATGATGCTGGGGGCGCTGACCGATCCGTTTGGCCATGGGCATATGGGGATCACGGCGGAAAACGTGGCGGCGCGCGGCCAGATCAGCCGGGCCGCCCAAGACGCTTTTGCACTGGAATCGCACCGCCGCGCCGGCCGCGCCATTGCCGACGGGCGCTTTGCCAGCCAGATCCTGCCGCTCACCGTGAAACAGGGCCGGACCGAGGCGGTGTTTGACACCGACGAACATGTCCGCCCCGATATCACGCCAGATGACCTGTCGAAACTCCGCCCCGCATTCCGCAAGGACGGCACGGTCACCGCAGGCAATGCCAGCGGCATCAACGATGGTGCAGCGGCACTGATCCTGATGGCGGCAGAGGTGGCGGCAGCGCGGGGGGTGACACCACTGGCGCGGATCGTATCTTACGGCCTTGGCGGGGTTGCACCCGATCTGATGGGCCTTGGCCCGGTGCCCGCCACCCGGGCTGCGCTGGCCCGCGCCGGGCTGGCAGTGTCCGACCTCGACGTGATCGAATCGAACGAGGCGTTTGCCGCACAAGCCTGTGCCGTGGCGGCCGATCTGGGCTTTCCCGCCGACCGGGTCAACCCCAATGGCGGGGCGGTGGCACTGGGCCACCCGGTCGGCGCATCGGGTGCCATCATCCTGGTCAAACTGGCCTATGAACTGCGCCGCTGCGGCGGGCGCTACGGTCTTGCCACCATGTGCATCGGTGGCGGACAGGGGATCGCCGTGATCATTGAACGGCTGTAATACCAACGGCCAGCCGAATGGGCCCTTGCTCTGCCTTCCCCTTCATGGGGAGGGCCGGGGTGGGGTTTGCTCCCGCGATTGAGTTCAGGATGGAATTCCGCGCAAAATCAGTGGATTGAGAGACCCCCACCCTAGAGCGTGTCATGTCCAATCAGGTTCATATCCTGCGGCGATGAAGTAGTTCAGGCATTCGTCTTCGGTGAAGAGGTCGCAGACAGTTCCG
>JAYTDA010000364.1:0-1886 GCA_043736155.1 Paracoccaceae bacterium
CCGCTTTGCCGACCCGCAGCCGGCGCGCACCATCGGCATGGTCTGGCGCAATTCCAGCCCGCTTTCCAGACAGTTGCAGCAGATTGGCGATGTTGTTCGCCGGTCTGCCGAGGACCTGAAGGCGTTTCACCAGCATTGACAGAGTGCTGTCATGCAGCCACAACGGCGCTTACGGCACTTCAATGAGAACGCGGTCGCCGTCGACCTTGACCGGAAAAGTCTTGAGATTGATGCAGACAGGCGCGCGCTTTGCCTCACCGGTGCGGTAATCGAACTGACCATTGTGCTTGGGACATTCGATCAGATTGCCGATCACCAGCCCATCGCATAAATGCACCTTTTCATGGCTGCACAGGCCCGCCGTGGCATAGAACTTGCCATCGATGCCGTGATAGATCGCATAGGTTTCGCCCGCGTGGTCAAAGCGGATCAGGTCTTCTTCGTCGATGTCGTCGGTGGCACAGGCATTGATCCAGGCGGGCATGGCGTCCTCATTCTGCAGCGGCAAGGCGGTGAAAATCGTCACGGTAGGGTTTTGCGCCCGCCGGCAAGGCGCGGTGGATGAAGAAATCCTCATGGCGCAGCTGCCGTTTCAGCGCCGGCCACATTTCGCGGTAGCCGGCGGCGATCGACCGGGTGGGGGCGGGCAGGTCGTGCTTGATCGTCTCATGCAGACGGGGCAGGGCGTGATAGGGGACCATCGGGAACATGTGATGTTCGACGTGGTAGTTCATGTTCCAGTAGATGAACCGCGACACCGGGTTCATCAGGACGGTGCGGCTGTTCAGGCGGTGATCGGTGACGTTGTCAGCCAGACCGCCGTGCTGCAGAAGACCGGTCAGCACCATATGCCAGGACCCGTAGATGCGGGGAAGTCCGATGACCATCAGCGGCAAGATCGACCGGGTGGCCAGCGCCAGCGCCACTGTGACCGCGTAAACCGCCACATGGACGATCGCCACCCGCTGCACGCGCGGCCAGGCGCTGGCCGGGACATAGGTCTTTTCCGCCGCCGTCGGGCCAGAGATGGCGTTGCGGACGATCCGCGGAAAGTAGTTGATCGCATCGACGATGCCGAAGAAATTCAACGCCACCCGGGCGAAATCCGGCGGGCGCATGACGGCAATCTCGGGGTCGCGGCCGACCAGATAGGTTTCGGAATGGTGGCGCGCGTGGCTCCACCGCCAGGTCGCCGAATTGCGCATCACCATGAAACTGGCGATTTCATAAACTGCATTGTTCATCCAGGCGGTCTTGAAGGCGGTGCCATGGCCGCATTCGTGCCAGCGTGAATCACTCGCCGACCCATACAGAACCCCGTAGGCCAGCCAGAACGGCAGCGACCACAGCGACGGCCACAGCGCCATGCCCGCTGCGGCAAAGCTGATCATCAGCCCGTAAAGCAGCACGGTGTCGCGGATCGCAACGGCGTCAGAGCGCGCCATCAGGTCCTTCATCACCTTGCGCGGCACCTCGGTGTGGTACCATTCGGCGGCCGTCAGACCGCTGTCCACCGCCCGCGCCGCATCGGTGCCGAAGGGGCTGTAATCGCGGGTGCCCATGGTCTGATCCTTTCGCCGATTTCCGGAACAATAGAAGAATCATTCCCCCCAGCACAATGACGGTGCAAGGTTTCTTCGTCATTTTTCGTCAGGAGCGGTGATGAAGCGGGCGGGATTTGTGGAGTTGGCCGCAGCGGCTGGCGTCAGTCTGGCGACGGTGGACCGGGCGCTGAACGGGCGGCAGAACGTGCGGCGCGAAACGGTGGACCATATCGCCGCCGTCGCCCGGCGCATCGGCCATCCGGCGGCGTTGCGCTTTGGCGGGGTGGTGGCGGTGCGCCCGCAGGTCCGGTTCGGGGTGGCACTGCACAAGCAGGGGCAGGA
>JAYTDA010000365.1:0-3446 GCA_043736155.1 Paracoccaceae bacterium
GAGCTGTTTTCCCGCCCGCAATCCGACCGGATCGTGATCCGTGCCGGGCGGCAGATCGACCGCACCCTGCCCGACTATGCCGAGCTTGACCCATTGATGGAAATAACATGAACATCGCCGCCGCCCTGACCGCGCTCCGCCATCTGGAACTGGACGAAAACCCGGTATCGGTCCGCGCCAAAAGCCGGGATTTCTTCTGGTATTCGCCGGTGCTGAAGGCGCGGCTGGATCATGTGACAGCGGCCTTTGTGGTGGCCCCAAAGACCGAAGCGGAAGTGGTCGAGGTGCTGCGGGTCTGCTACGCCCACGATGTACCGGTCACGGTGCGCGGCGCAGGCACCGGCAACTATGGTCAGGCGATGCCGCTGGCCGGTGGCTGCGTGCTGCACATGAAGAACATGGCGGCGGTCAAGGCGGTCTATCCCGGCAGGGTTGTGGTGGAATCGGGGTGCCTGCTGAAAGATCTCGATGCCGCCACCAAAGCCCATTCGGGGCAGGAACTGCGGATGTTCTCCTCCACCTGGGCCACTGCCACCATCGGTGGCTTCATCGCCGGTGGCTCTGGTGGCGTCGGCTCCTGTACCTGGGGGGCGTTGCGCGATCTGGGCAACATCATCCGCCTGCGGGTGGTGACGATGGAGGCGGAACCGCGTAGCTTGGAGTTTCGCGGCGAGGAACTGCACCGGGTGTCGCACGCCTATGGCACCAACGGTATCATCACCGAGTTGGAACTGCCGCTGGCCCCGGCTTACGACTGGGTGGAACTGTTTGTCACCTGCGACAGCTTCCCCGAAGCCACCGCGTTGGCGCGTGATCTGGGCAACGAAGACGGCATCCTGAAAAAACTGGTGACTGTGTTCGAGGCGCCGATGGCCCAGGACTATTTCCAGCGCGTCGCCCCCCACATTGCCCCCGGCCAGCACCTGCTGGCGCTGATGATTGCCCCGCATGCGATGGATGGCTTTCTGACCTTTCTGTCCCGCCGCCCCGGTGCCGCGATGATTTACCGCTCCGATGAGACCCATTGGCCGCGCGAACCCGGGCCGGTCTATGAATATGGCTGGAACCACACCACCCTGCGGGCACTGAAGGTGGACCCTGCCATCACCTATCTGCAGGTGCGTTATGCCGGGCCGGACCTGTTGGACAAGATCGAACGGCTGCGCACCCGGCTGTCGCCCGAGGTGCTGCAGCATCTGGAAGTGATGCAGGAGGGCGGGCAGACCATGATGGCCGGCCTGTCGCTGGTGAAATTCACCACCGAAGCGCGGCTGGACGAGATTGTCGCGATCCACGAAGCGACCGGCTGCATGGTGTTCAACCCGCACCGCTATACGCTGGAAGAAGGCGGGCGGCAGACCGTCGATGCCCGCCAATTGGAATTCAAGCGCGAAGCCGATCCAAAGGGGCTGTTGAACCCCGGCAAAATGATTGCATGGGATGATCCGACGTGGGATTTTGCCCGGATGTATGCCTACCCTAAACTGCAAGACCCGCCATGACCGGCTGATCGGGCGGTTTGTCCTCGCAAACCGTTGAGTGAAATGCGCCCCCGGTGGACAGGTGCCGGGCATATCAGAGGCTCAAGATGCGTGCATTGGTGGTGTTCTGCCATCCCTGTCAGGATAGTTTCAACCGCGCCGTCCGCGATGTGGTCCTGACCAAGCTGGCGGCGGCGGGGGCTCAGGTGCGGCTGTCTGACCTTTATGCACGCGGCTTCTCCCCGGTGCTGACCTGGGATGAGTGGAAGGGCTACCTGAACTGCCCCGACAACCGCACCCCGGTCGCCCAGGATGTTGCAGATGTGCTGTGGTGCGATACCCTGATCTTCATCTATCCGACCTGGTGGTACGGCCTGCCTGCGATGCTGAAAGGCTGGCTGGACCGGGTTCTGCTGCCCGAAGTCGCGTTTCTGATGCCGGACGCGCAAAACCGCACCATCCGCTCGAACCTCGGCCATATCACCGGGTTGGGGGTTTTCACCACCTGTGGCGCGACCTGGTGGCTGACACGGGTGATCGGCGCACCGGGCAGGCGCACCCTGATGCGCGGGGTCGGGTTTCTGCTGGCCTGGCGCAAACGGCGGGTGTTTGCCGCGCACTACAACATGGACAGTTCCACCGATGCCAGCCGCACCCGGCATCTGGCAAAGGTCGCGGCGCGGATGGACCGGCTGATCGGCCCTGTGACCCTTGTTCAGGTACCCGCAATGAGGAAAGCCGCCGAATGACACGCCGACTGGACTGGGCCGATTATCGCACCACCGAATATGCCGCCATCGACCCCTCGCGCACCATCGCCGTGCTGCCCACCGCCGCCGTTGAGCAGCATGGGCCGCATTTGCCGGTTGGCACCGATATGCTGATCGCCGAAGGCATGCTGGCCACCTTGCGCGCCACCTGCCCGGCTGATCTCGATATCCGCATCCTGCCGGTGCAGGCCATCGGCAAGAGCAACGAACATCTGCACGCCCCCGGAACCCTGACGCTCAGTGCCGAAACCGCCTTGAAAGCATGGCTGGAAATCGGCCTGTCGGTCCGCCGCGCCGGGGTGCGCAAGATCGTGCTGGTCAACAGCCACGGCGGCAATCTGGACCTGATCTCGATCCTGACCCGCGAATTGCGGGTGCGGGCGGGGATGCTGGCGGTGAAATGCCAGTGGTCGGGGTTTGGGGTGCCAGCGGGCCTCTATTCCGACGATGAACTGGCTTACGGCATCCATGGCGGCGCTATGGAAACCTCGCTGATGCTGGCGTTCCGGCCTGAAACGGTGGACATGGCGGCGGCACGGGATTTCGCCTCGACCGCCAGGGGGGCCGCGATTCCGCCGATTGGTCCGGTCAGCTATGGCTGGATCGCCAGCGATCTGAACCCGGCAGGCACCGTCGGCAACGCGGCGGCAGGTACGGCGGAAAAGGGCCGCGCCACGGCGGCGCATCAGGTGGCGGGGTTTGTGGCCCTGCTCGGCTCGGTTGCCGCCACCGATCTGGCGGGGTTTGATCCGGTGCTGCCGGGGTTCTGAAGCCTGTCCGACATAATGCCTGCCCCGGACCTGATCCGGGGTGGAATCCAGTTTTGGCGGACAGGCTTTATCCAGGAATTCCTGCCGATCCAGCGCGTTCCGACCCGGCGCCGCACCCTCGGCATCCACGGCAAAACACCTGAAACAGACTGAACCGACGGGTTCAATTGGTCCCCCGGCGGCAGAATCGGCTCGGCTTTGACCCGCGGTGCCAGGTAGATAGGTCTGCGTGGCCAGGGATATGGATGGAGTAATACCTACGGTGCCTTAGAGCGGGATGATCTTAAATGGAACCAATGCCGCGCGTTCCTTCCTTTGCCCGGGAACAAGGGCGTAGCCCGCCGGGCGGTGCCCGTCCGCCCCCGTCAGGCCAAAAGCGTGCTTACGCACGCGGGGGGCGGGCACCCCGCGACGCCTCGGCAATG
>JAYTDA010000366.1:0-8048 GCA_043736155.1 Paracoccaceae bacterium
GTCGAGGTCGACTTTCGCGACGGCACGCCCGCCGAGCGGTTTTTCCTGTGCGATGTGCAAAACACCGATGGCACGCCGTGGGATTGCTGCCCCCGCACCCTGCTGCGCGACGCCGTGGCCGAATTGCTGGCCGAAACCGGGTTGACCCTCAAGGTGACCTTCGAACAGGAATTCGTCTATTCCGGCGCCAATGCCCGCAATGGTGACAATTACGCTCTGGACGCGATCCGCCGCCACGGTGCCTTTGGCGAGGCCTATCTGGGCGCCCTGCACACCGCCGGGGTCGAGGTGGACAGCTATCTCGCCGAATTCGGCCCCGGTCAGTTCGAGGTGACCACGCCACCCCACGACGCCATTGCCGCCTGCGACACCGCGATGATCGTGCGCGAACTGGCCCGCGCCACGGCGTTCTGCCTGGGCCACAGCGTCAGCTTTTCGCCCCGCGTGCGGCCGGATTCGATGGGCAGCGGCGTGCATATCCATTTCAGCCTGTGGGATCAGAACGGGACCCCCGTCAGCCACGACCCCGCCCGCCCCTTTGGCCTCAGCGCCGCTTCGGGCGCGTTCTTGTCGGGCATCGTGCGCCACATGCCGGCCCTGTGCGCCTTTACCGCCCCGGCCCCGGTGTCCTATCTGCGGCTGGTGTCACATTCCTGGACCGGCGTGTGGTCCAATGTCGGTGTCCGCGACCGCGAGGCGGGCCTGCGCATCTGCCCGACCTTTGGCACCTCGCCCGAGGCGGTGGCGCGGCAGTTCAACTTTGAATATCGCGCGGCGGATGCGACCGGAAACCCCTATCTGCAACTGGCCATGATCCTGCGCGCCGGTCTGTCGGGCCTCCGTGCCGCTCTGCCGCCGCCCGAACCCACCGTGGATCAAGACCCCGAATCCATGCCGCCCGAGGCGCTGGCCGCCCGCCATATCGTCCGCCTGCCATCCTCGGCCCAAGGCGCACTGGCGGCATTGCAGGCCGATCCGGTCGTGCAGAGCTTTTTGCCGCCGCGGCTTTATCAGGCCTATGTGGCGAACAAACAGGCCGAAATCGACCTGGCCGCAGGCTGGACACCCGAAGAAATCTGCCGGCGCTATGCCGAAGTGTATTGAGGGAGCGGCAGCGATGGGAAAACTGGACGGCCGCGTGGCCATTGTGACAGGGGCGGCGACGGGTCTGGGCCGCGGCATCGCCCTCCTTTACGCCGCAGAGGGGGCCGATGTCGCCGTCCTTGACCGCAACGGCACCGGAGCCGAGCATGTGGCCACAGCCATTCGCGGCCTTGGCCGCCAGGCGCGGGCAGTTCAGGTTGATGTCGGCGACGAGGCCGGGGTCAAATCCGCCATCGCCCGCGCCGTGGAAACCCTCGGGCCGCCCGACATTCTGGTCAACAATGCCGGCATCGCCACGGTGTCCCTGCTCGAGGATATGTCCACCGCGATGTGGGACGAGATGATCCGCATCAACCTGTCCAGCCTGTTTTATTGTACCCGCGCCGTGCTGCCCCACATGCGCGCGCGGCGCTATGGCCGCATCATCAACATCTCTTCGCAACTGGCCCACAAGGGGGGCGAGGGCATGGCCCATTACGCCGCCGCCAAGGCCGGGGTGCTGGGCCTGACTCGGTCGCTGGCCTATGAAGTCACCCGCGACAACATCGCCGTCAACGCCATCTGCCCCGGCCCCCTGTATACCGACATGAAACTGCCCCCCGAATGGTCCGCCCACAAGACCAGCGAGCTGATCATCGGCCGTCAGGGCCATGTCTCTGAAATCGCCCCCACCGCCCTGCTGCTCGCGACCGAGGACGCCGCCTTTTACGTCGGCGCCACCTTCAACCCCAATGGCGGAGACATCATGGTATGACCCATCCCCAATCCGACATCGCTGACCGCCTGTCGCGCATCCCCACCACCATCGCCTGCGACATCCTCAAGGGCGATCACCTGCCCGAACGCGTGGCCCTTGGCCTGTCGGCCATGACCCCCGCCACGACGATGGCAGGCCCGGTCCGCCTGATCGAATTCCTGCCCGGCCGCCCGGAACTGCGCAAACCCGGCCCCCCCGCCAACTTTGCGGTGATCGACGAGGTGGCAAGCGCCGAGGTTCTGGTCCTGTGCGCCGCAGGGTCGATGGCGGGCGCGATCCTGGGCGACATGCTCGCGACCCGGGCGCGCAAGCTGGGTGCCAATGGCGCGGTTGTCGATGGTGCGGTGCGCGATCTGGACGGGCTGGCCGCCTCTGGCCTGCCAGTGCAGGCGCGCGGTCTGGCGCCCATGGCCGCCCATGCCACGCTGATCCCCTTTGCCTGCCACCGCCCGACACGCTTTGCCGGGGTGACGGTGATGCCGGATGACTGGGTGCTGGCTGACCGCGACGGCGTGCTGTTCCTGACCCACAGCCTTGTCGAGCGCCTGCTCGATCAGGCCGACGCCGCAATGGCCAAAGACGGCTTTTCCCAACGTCTGCTTGACATGGGCTTTGCCCTGACCGAAGTCTTCCCGCTGCCTGACACCCTGACCCATTTCACCCAGACCTTTCGCGACACCGGCACCATGCCCACCCCGGATGCCGTCCGCGCCGCCTTGGACAGCCCCGCGCAATGACCCTCACCCCTATCCTTACCAACAGCCTGCGCCACATCGCCCGTGACCTCGCGGATGGGTCGCTGAGCGCCACCGATCTTCTGGCCCATGCCACTGCCCGCCACGACCCTGCCCTGAACGCCTATGTCACTTGGACCCCCGATCTGGCCCTGCGACAGGCTCAGGCCGCCGATGCCGACGCCGACGCCGCCCGCGCCTCTGGCCTGTCGCTGGGCGGCCTGCACGGTGTGCCTGTGTCGGTCAAAGATCTGTACGGCGTCACCGGGCTGCCGACCTTTGCCGGAACCCCCCGCGCCTTACCCGAGATCTGGACCGCCGAGGGCCCCATCCTCCAATCGCTGCGCCGCCAATCCGCCGTGATCCTGGGCAAGACCCATACCGTCGAGTTTGCCTTTGGCGGTCTTGGCACCAGCCGCCACCATCCGGTGCCGTGGAACCCGCGCGACCGTGCCACCCACCGCGCGCCGGGCGGGTCCAGCAGCGGGGCAGGGGTCTCGGTCGCCGAAGGGACGGCACTTGTGGCCTTTGGCACCGATACCGGCGGATCGGTCCGCATTCCGGCCAGCCTGACCGGCACCGTCGGCCTGAAAACCACCCTTGGCCGCTGGTCCACCGCCGGGATCGTCCCCCTCAGCCCCAGCTTTGATACGCCGGGCATCCTGACCCGCAGCGCCGACGACGCCGCCTTTGCCTTTGAACAGCTTGACCCCGCCCGCGTCCCCAATCTGCCCGCCGATACGGCCCTTCGCATCGGTGTAGCGGAACCCTTCTTCTGGCAAGATTGCTCCCCCGGCATCGCCCAGCGTGTGACCGAGGCGCTGACCCTGTTTCAGACCCCCAACACCACATTGACCGACATCGCCCTGCCCGGCGTGGCCGAGGTTTATGGCATCTATCATCAGGGCGGCATCGTGTCGGCCGAACTGTTCGCCTTTCTGATCGGCAGCCTGCCCGATTGGATGGCGACGCTGGACCCCCGCGTCCGCCGCCGGATGGACGATGGCAGCGTCTTGGAGGCTTGGCGCTATCTGCACCGCAAGTACCGCTATGCCGCGCTTGCGACACAGGCCGCCGCCGTGTTCGACACCTGCGACGTGATCGTCAGCCCGACCGTCGCCCTGACCCCGCCCCCCATCGCCGTGCTGGACGATGACGCGACCTATGGCCGACTGAACCTGCTGATGCTGCGCAACACCTGTGTCGTCAGCTTTCTGGGCCTGTGCGCCGTCACCATTCCCGCCGGTCTGGATGCGGCGGGAATGCCCGTTGGCCTGCAACTGATCGGCGCGCCGGGCAGCGAGCCGCGCCTTCTGGCCCTGGCCCGCCGATTTGAAGACACCCTTGCCCGTGCCGGCGTCTGGACCCCTCCCGGCTGGACCCCCAACTGACCCCAACCCACAGGACACAAAATGCAACGCGCCCAAGATGCCACCCTGACCCGCGACCGCCCCTTTGACCCCAAACGGACCTGCTTGCTGCTGGTCGATACGCAAAACTGCGTCTGGAACCCCGATGTCGCCACCACCTATCCGAGCTTTGACGCCACCCTGCGCGACACCGTGATCCCCAACCTGCAAGCCCTGTGCACAGCCTTTCGCGCCGCCGGGGCCGAGGTCATGTACACCGTGATGGAAACCTGACCGCCGATGGCCGCGACCGCAGCCTGGATTACAAACTGTCCAAATTCTTCATCGCCAAAGGGTCGTGGGATGCCAAGGTTTTAGACCAGCTTGCCCCCGCCGCCGATGACATCGTGCTGCCCAAAACCTCGTCGGGCGTGTTCAATTCGACCAATATAGAATACCTCTTGCGCAATATCGGCATCGATACGCTGGTCGTCACCGGATTTCTGACCGATCAATGCGTGGACCATACATTGCGCGACGCCGCCGACCGAGGCTTTTACCCGGTCTGCGTGTCGGACGGCTGTGCCACGCACAGCCAGACCCGCCATGACACAGCGCTCAGCGCCTTCAAAGGCTATTGCCGCACCGTGACGACTGCCGACCTGATTGCCCAGATCCCGGCGGGCTGATCAGCCCAGCACCGCATCCACCTTGGCGGTCAGATCGGCCAGATAGGGCGCGGGGTCCAACCCCCCGCCCGTGACACGCTGCAACAACTCGCCGGGGGTAAAGCGGCGGCCATGCTGGTAAATCTGATCGGTCAACCAGTTTTTCAAGGGCGCATATTGGCCCTGTTGCAACCCGTCTGCGATGGAGGGCAGGGTCAATGCCCTGGCAAAGAATTGCGAGCCCATGATATTGCCTAGGGTATAGGTCGGAAACGACCCGACATAGCCCTGCGACCAATGCACATCCTGCAACACGCCTTGCGTGTCATCGGGCACGTCCAGCCCCAGATAATCGCGCATCCGTTCCGCCCAGACCTGCGGCAAGTCCGCCACGGCCAGATCGCCCGTCATCAGATCAGCCTCGATTTCAGACCGCAGGATGATGTGCAGGTCATAGGTCAGTTCATCGGCCTCGACCCGGATCAGGCTGGGCCGTATCTGATTGACCGACCGCCAGAATTCCGTCGCCGTGACATCGGCGAGCTGCTGCGGGAAATGGCTTTGCAATTCGGCAAAGTGCAGGTCCCAGAACCCCTTCGCGCGCCCCACCCGGTTTTCCCACAACCGCGACTGGCTTTCATGCATCCCGAAACTGGCACCGCCCACCGCATACAGGTTGACCAGATCGGTGGCGAATATGCTGCGGCTATGCGCCTCGGCCACGCCCTGCTCATACATGCCATGCCCGGCCTCGTGCCACAGCGCGAACATGCCGCCCGGCAACCACGTCTCGCGGAACCGGCTGGTGATGCGCACATCATTGCGCGTGAACGAGATTTCAAAGGGATGCACCGTATCATCGAGCCGCCCGCGTGTCAGATCATAGCCCATCCGCGCCGCGATGCTCAGGCCAAAGGCCTTTTGCGCCGCAATGGGATAGCTCAGCGCCAGAAAGTCGCTGCGGGGTGGCGGGGCCGCCTTGGCCCGCGCGATCAACGGGATCAGCGCATCCTTCAGCCGTGCATAGATCGGGCGCAGGGCGGCCAGCGTCATCTGCGGCTCGAATGTGCCCAGCAGCGGGTCATAGGGATGCTGCCCGCCGCCAATCGCCGCCGAAACCTCGCGCTGCATCGCCAGCATCCGCGTCAGCAGCGGCGCATAGGTGGCAAAATCATTCGCCGCCCGCGCCGCAACCCACGCCGCATGGGCCGTCGTCTTCAACTCTGCCATCTCTCGGATCAGGGCGGCGGGTATCCGCCCCAGCGTGGCAATCCCCGCCTCGGCCTGCGCCAGTTCGACATGGCGGATATCACCCGGCGCTGCCGCGTCCAATTCCGCCCGCGCCCCCGCCAAAGCCCGCGCCATGGCGTCGCCCGTGGCGATGTCGCGCGCCAGCCCCGTCACGGTCGCCATCTGCTGCCCGCGCGAGGCGACGCCGCCCTGCGGCATGACGGTGCGCGCATCCCATGACATCAGGTTGACCGTGCACAAAAGGTCGTTCACCGCGGCCATGGCCGCACGAAAATTTGCATAAGTCATCGGGCACTTTCTGAAACGGGCAGGCCGAATTCGGTCAGGTGACAGGCCGCCATCTGATCGGGGCCGCGGGAGGTGAGGGTTGGCCGTTCGCTGCGGCAGCGGTCAAAGGCCAAGGGGCAGCGCGTGCTGAACAGACAGCCGGTGGGGGGGTTGATCGGGCTGGGCAATTCGCCCTTGGCCGCCACCACGCGGGTGCGCCGCGCAGGGTTAATCTCGGGTGCCGCTTGCAGCAACGCGGCGGTATAGGGGTGGCGGGGGGCTGTGAACAGCGCCTCGGTCGGGGCAATCTCGACCACCTTGCCCAGATACATCACCGCAACCCGGTGCGAGATGTGCCGCACCAGCCGTAGATCATGCGCCACGAACACCACGGTCAGCTTCAAACGATCCTGCAATTCCAGCAGCAGGTTCACCACCTGCGCCTGCACCGACACATCCAGCGCCGACACCAACTCATCCGCCACCAGCACCTCGGGTTCCACCGCCAGCGCCCGCGCGATGCCAATGCGCTGCCGCTGCCCGCCCGAGAATTCATGCGGATACCGATCCGCCGCATCAGGTGACAACCGCACCAGCGTCAACAACTCGGCTATCCGCGCCCCACGCTGGGCGGCGGGCCGCATCTCGTGCACCGTCAACGCCTCAGTCAAGATCTGCCGCACCGTCATGCGCGGGTTCAGTGACCCATAGGGGTCTTGAAAGATCATCTGCACGCGCCGGTTGAACGCGCGCCGCACAGAGCCGCTCAAGCTGGCCACATCGATCCCGTCAAACACCACACGCCCGGCACTGACCTCGTGCAACCGCACCAGACAGCGCGCGAGGGTCGATTTGCCGCACCCGCTTTCGCCCACGATCCCCAAAGTCTCGCCCCGGTGAACCGCGAGGCTGACCCCGTTCAGCGCATTCACCGCCAGGGGCGGTTGGCCTGCAAGGATGCGTGCCAGACTGCGCGGAAAGGGGAACACCTTGCTGACATTCTCGGCGCTCAGCAGCACGTCAGACCTCGTTTGGTGGCCTATGATCATGCCTGCAACCCCGATCCTGCGGCGACAACACGGTCGCTGTGAAAACATGCCACGGCGCGACCCTCGCCCGACGCCGCCATCACCGGCGGCTTGACCCGGCAAATCTCGGTCGCAAAACTGCATCTCGGGTGAAAGGCACAGCCGACCGGCAGCGCATTCAGGCCGGGCGGCGTCCCCTCGATCGAAGTCAGGGGGCTGCGTTCCGTCCCCGCACGCGGCACCGACCCCAAGAGCCCCCGGGTATAGGCGTGCTGCGGGCTGGCAAAGACCGCGGCGACTGGCCCGGTTTCCACGATCCGCCCGGCATACATCACCGCCATCCGGTCGCAGGTCGTGGCAACAACGCCCAGATCATGCGTCACCAAGACGACGCTCATCTTCAGCGCATCGCGCAGGTCCAGAATCAGTTTCAAGATTTGATCCTGTATCGTGACATCCAGCGCGGTTGTCGGCTCGTCCGCCAACAGCAGTTGCGGGTTGCTGGCCAGTGCAATCGCGATCATCACCCGCTGCCGCATCCCGCCCGAAAATTGATGCGGATATTCGCTCAACCGCCTCGCGGCATCGGGGATACCGACCAGATCCATCAACTCACGCGCCCGCGCCTTGCGCGCAGAAGCATTCAAACTGGTATGCGCCCGCAAATTCTCGTCTATTTGCAGATTGACCGGCAAAACCGGGTTCAGCGCCGTCATCGGCTCTTGAAAGATCATCGAAATCTGCCCGCCCCGCACGGAACGCAATTCCCGCGGGGGCAGCGTCAACAGGTTGCGACCCTGCCAGATCACCTGACCCTGCGACGCGCCGTTCAACGGCAACAATCCCAGGATCGACCGCAACGTCACACTTTTGCCCGAGCCGGATTCACC
>JAYTDA010000367.1:0-8461 GCA_043736155.1 Paracoccaceae bacterium
CCGCAAGGGGTTCCCAGATCGCCTCTGGCAGGGCGCGCAATTGCTGGCCCAGCCGCTGCATCTCGCGCTTGATTTTCCAGTGCGGAATCATCCCGCCAGATCGCTCCACTTCAACTGCGTATTCCGCGTGACCGCCCTTAGCAGGCGCTTGCCCACCACCAAGTCAAACTCATACCCCGCGATCTCGCCCGACCCCGGCCGCCGTGCCCAGATGTCCGACTCCAGGATCAGATGCCCGGCGGGCAGATCACGGTCTGCCACCACCGAGGCGCGGGCGAACAGATACACCGCTTCCTCTGGTGCGGTCCGCTTTTTCGGGTTGTGCAGCGCAACATGGATTTCCCGGCTGCGGTCGATCAGGAATTTCAGCTCTGCCGGGTCCATCGAATTGATGATGTCCGGCCCCTGCCGATAGCGGCTGTCGGTATAGTGCCGCTCCAGGATACAGGCCCCCAGTGCCACCGAAGCCAGCGCCATTTCCGGCCCGATCGAATGGTCGGAAAAGCCCACAACCGCGTTCGGGAATGCCAGTTGCAGGTCGGTCACCCCCTGCAAAGACACGATCTCCGGCGGTGATGGATACAGATTGGTGCATTCCAGCAATGCATAGTCGATGCCCGCCCCCTCTAGAATGGCCACCGAAGCCCGCATGCTGTCGATGGTCTGCATCCCGGTGGACAGGATCACCGGACGGCCCATCCGGGCGATATGGCGGATCAGCGGCAGGTTGTCGGCCTCTCCCGACCCGATCTTGAAGGCGGGCACATCGATGGAATGCAGGAAGTCGGCGGCGGCGCGCGAAAACGGGGTGGAGATATAGATCATCCCCAGCCCTTCGGTATAACGCTTCAACTCGATCTCCGCCTCGGGTGGCAAGGCACAGCGCCGCATCACCTCCCAGATCGACACATCGGCGTTGGGCGGAAAGATCGCCTTGGCTTCTTCGGTCATTTCATCTTCGACGAAGTGGGTCTGATGCTTGATACATTCGCAGCCGGCATCGCGCGCCAGCCGCACCATATTGCGCGCCACATCCAGCGAGCCGCCATGGTTGATGCCGATCTCGGCAATCACCAGCGGCGGATGGGCGGGAGAAATCTCGCGGGTGCCGATTTTCATCGCGGTCCTCTCACTGCAACGGGCGGATGGTATCGCCATGAACCAACAGGGGGCGAAGTTCAACCCGTTCGCCGACCCGGGCCCCGTTCTGCGCCCCCGCTACGATGATCGCAGCTGCCCGGCGGCCGATCTCCAGCCGCCCGGCATCCATGGTCGCCAGATGGCGCGGTAACCCGTCCAGCAATTCCACCCCGTTGAACCCGGCCAACCCGAGTTTCCCCGGCACATCGATCCCGGCGTCCAGACAGAACAGCAACCCGCCAGCGCCAATCATGTCATTCGAGTAATACAGGAAATCCAGATCAGGGGTCCGCGCCAATATCGCTTCGGTCATCTCGCGCCCCTTAAGCAGCGCCGATCCGCCGGAATAATATTCGCGGTCCGCCAGCGCCAGCCCCGCCTCGGCCAACCGGGTCTCGAACCCCTGCAGCCGTTTGCGGGCGCGGTGGTCGTGTGGCATCATGGTGCCGAGAAACCCGATGCGGCGGTAGCCTGAGGCCAGGATCGCCTCGGCCATTTCCCGCCCGGCGCGGATGTGGGAAATGCCGACCACGGAATCGATGGCGTCGCCGTCGGTATCCATCACTTCGACGATCGGAATCCCGGCGTTGCGCAGCATGGCGTTTGAGGCCTCGGAATGTTCCAGCCCGGCCAGGATCACCCCGGTGGGCCGCCACGACAGCATTTCATACAGCACCGCCTCTTCGCGTTCCGGCGAATAGTTGGTGACGCCGACCACCGGCTGCAACGGGCTGCCTTCCAGCCCTTCGGATACCCCGGTCAGCACCTCGGGAAACACCATGTTGGACAGCGAGGGGATGATGACGGCGACCAGATTGACCCGTTGGCTGGCCAGCGATCCGGCGATCTTGTTGGGCACGTAGCCCAGCCGTTTGGCCGCCTCCAGCACCCGGGCCCGGGTCCCCTCCGACACGTCGCCCCGGCTGCGCAGCACCCGGCTGACGGTCATTTCGCTGACCCCCGAGGCCTCGGAAACGTCGCGCAGGGTCAGGGTGCGGTGCGGTTCGGGTTGGGGCGGTTTGGCCAAGGGGGGTCCTCGATTGGCGGCGTTGGGTGACCGTAAGAGAATGTTATCCGGATGTGGGGGGATTGTCCAAGGGGGGGAGCGGGGGGAGGAGGGGTGTCCCGGGGTGGGACAATTTGGGGGGAAGGGATTACAAGGGGTTAGGTGGGGGTGATTCAGGGAATTTTAACGATTGGGGGCGGGGGGAGGGGGTTGTGGGGCCGGTGTGGCGGGGTGTACCCCGCCCTACGGGGCCGGGGTCAGCCGGTCGACCAGCGCCTGTGCCAGCGGGATCCGGTTGGCATAGTAGTCTGCATTGGGAATGTGCCCACCCGCTCGCGACACCGCCTCTGCCTCGGTCATCTGCCGCAAGGCGGTGGCGGCAAGGGCTGCATCCTGCCGTAGGTCGGCCAACAGCCGCAACGCCTCGCCTTGATTGCCATGAGACATGGCCCAGTCCAGCGGCACCCGGTCGCGGGTGCGTTCCAGCAGGGCGTCGCGATAGGCCTGCACCGCCTGTTCCAGCCGGTCGGTGCTGCCCTCTAGCGCGCCGATGGTTGTGAGTGCGGTGCCGAGGTTGTTCTGCGTCGCAGCCCAGTCCAGCGGCACCCGGTCGCGGGTTCGTTCCAGCAGGGCGTCGCGGTAGGCCTGCTCCGCTTCCTGCAACCTCTCGGTGCTACCCTCGAGTTTGCCAAGCACGCGGAGTGCATTGCCGAGGTTGTTCTGCGTCGCAGCCCAGTCCAAGGGCACCAAATCGCGATTAAATTCGTTGAGGGCTTCGCGGCACACCTGCACCGCTTGGTTCAGGTCTTCGACGCTGCCATTGCGCTCGCCGAGTGCGCGAAGCGCGTTGCCGAGGTCGTTCTTCGTCCGCGCCCAGTCCAGCGGCACCCGGTCCCGGGTGCGTTCCAGCAGGGCGTCGCGGAATGCCCGCACCGCCTGTTGCAGGCGCTCTGTGCTTCCTTCAAGCTCGCCGAGGGATGCGAGCGTGTTGCCGAGGTTGCTATTTGCCTTTGCCCAGTCCAGTGGTACCCGGTCGATGGTCCATTCCCGCATTGCCTCGCGGAATGCCTCCACCGCCTGTTGCAGCCGTTCGCTGCTGCCCTCTCGCTCGCCGAGGATTTGCAGTGCTGTGCCGAGGTTGTTTTGTGTCCCGGCCCAATCCAGCGGCACTCGTTCGCGGGTCCTTTCCAGCAGGGCGTCGCGAAAGGTCTGCACTGCCTGTTCCAGCTTTTCGGCACTGCCTTCACGCTCGCCAAGGATTTTGAGTGCCGTGCCGAGGTTGTTCTGTGCCTGGGCCCAGCGCAGCGGCACCCGGTCGCGGGTCCATTCCAAGAGGGCGTTGCGGTAGGCCAGTACCGCCTGTTGCAGCCGCTCGCTGCTTGCCTTTCGGGTCCCGAGGGTTTGCAAAGCAGTGCCGAGGTTGTTTTGTGCCATGGCCCAGTTCATTGGTGCCCTATCGCGGGTGAATTCCAAAAGGGCATCTCGAAAGGCCTGCACCGACTGTTGCAGCCGCGCGTCGCTGCTCTCGCGGGTCCCGAGGGATCTGAGCGCGTTGCCGAGGTTACTCTGTGTCTGGGCCCATTCCAGCGGCACCCGGTCGCGGGTGAGATCCAAGAGACCGTCGAGGAAGGCCTGCACTGCCTGTTTCTGCCGCAAAGTGTCGGTTTCGCGGGAACCAAGTGATGAAAGTGCTATGCCGAGGTCGTTCAATGCGGCGCCTCGCTGGTCTGGTGTGGCGGCACGGGTGACGGACAGGCGGGCGACTTCAATTGAGACATCAAGGTCCAGGTTCAGGCCCTTGTCGCGGCCACGGACATAATACTCATCCTGCACTGCCCGCAGGCGGTCGAATTGCTGTGCCGGGTCGGGGGTTTCAAGGGCGATCTGTTCGGCGAGGATAGCGGCGGCGGCGGCGGCGTCCCGGCGGAGCAATTCCTGTTCCAGTCCGGCGGACAGCAGGCGCAGGCCGGTGGTGCGGGCCTGTTGCTGGCGGTCGTCCTCCGCGGCTTTCCAGTCCTGATAGGCGGACCGTCCGGTTGCGGCGGCCCCGTCGAAGTTGCCCGTCGCCGATTGGGCGGCCATCTGGCGCAACACCTCGTCCTCCAGATCGCCCGAATTGGTTGCGGCCGCAGCCCGGGTCTGGACGCCGATGGCAATGTCTACCGCGCGTCCCAGTTCCCGCAACGCCTGATCAGGATCTGATACATCGGCGGAGATACGGCGGGCCAGTTCGATCAGGGCATTTTCTTTGTTGCCTGCCTGAAGCAATCTGTCGAAATCATCGGTTTGCTTTGCAATCCTGATCAGTAGAGCCTGGGTTTCGTCTGCGGTTTTCTGAAGCTGCTGTAGACCAGCCAGGATTTCGGCTACCTGAGCTTCGGTCAGACCGCACTGAATGGCAATTTCACTGTTTGTAATGCTGCCTTTGGCGAGATTCACCGCACAGTTGACATTGTTGTCGGCCAAGGCGAACGAAGTTGCGCCAAAGGTGACGACCATCAATAGCCAAGTTTGACCAAAGCGGACCATCAGCAATCGACAGCAGCGGGCTGGCCGCTGACGCTGATGTTGGAACCCGTTACATCCCCACCGGTCACGACGGACCCGCTGATGCAGGTATCCCCGGCAAGCGTAAAGCCCCAGCCAATGACAAGAAGTCCAAGGGCTGCCAAAGCATAAGCTGCTTTTGGGATTTGCGACTTTGTAATCGACAGATCTCCATCCACCCGGACATTGCCGACAGCCGCAATCCCGTCCCCCGCTTGGATCGCGTTGGTCGGTTTGAATGGTGGTGGCGGAACAGGTGGTTTTCGGAGTTTGGCAAATGCGGCCCACAGGCCTGAAACCACAAAGACCAAGCCACCGCCCAACCATGCCAGAGTTCTTTGGTTGTCTGCGTCACGAATGAAATCCCAAACGTCCATTCTTGAAATTCCTTTGCCAACTTTGGAATATTACCACGAAACCATTGCGCGCCAAACAGGATTTCCAATGCCATGGGGTTACTTTCTGCCACGGGTCAAGCCGGGGCGGCAGGTACAGTGCGGCTCGGCCAGGGTGGCGATTGCCCAAGGGGCAGCGGCGGCAACCCAGCCTGGGGCTTGTGCACCCCCGGCGCCGCCTTGCCGAACCGCGCCGCCCGCCCGCCACCGGGGCCGTGCGGCGATGAGAGCCAGCAATCGTCCGGCGTAACCCTTCCGGGTCCCGATCTAGCGATCTGCAGCGGCCCAGGAGTGCGCAGGCACCTCCCATGCCCCGGCCCAATCGGCCCCGTCGGCATTGCGTGCCAGCACCAGCCCATAGTGGCCCGGCGTCACCACCCACTGCCGCGCCGCCACATCGAACCATGCAAAATCGCGGCGGCCAAGGGTCAGGGTCACCGCGCGGCTTTCGCCAGCCGCCAGATGCAGCTTGGCAAAGGCTTTCAACTCGCGCTTTGGCCGGGGCACCGGGGCAGTGGCGGGGGTCACATAGAGCTGCACCACTTCGGACCCGGCGCGGGGGCCGGTGTTGGTGACGCGAACGCTGACGCTGACATCGGTGCCAGCGCCAGCGATCTGAACATCAGACAGCGCAAAGCGGGTGTAGGACAGGCCGTGGCCAAAGGCGAACAGGGGGTCGATGCCATGCGCCTGATAATGGCGATAGCCGACAAACACGCCTTCGGCGTAGCGCACGCGGCCATCCAGACCGGGATAGACCTCGGGGTCGTGGGAATGTGCCGGATTGTCGGACCATTGCACCGGGAAACTTTGCGGCAGGCGGCCACCGGGTTCGGCGTGGCCCAGCAGCAGATCCGCCACCGCATTGCCAACCTCTTGCCCCGGATACCAGACCTGCAACACGGCTGCGACATCGCGGACCCAGGGCATTTCCACCGGGCCACCGGTTTGCAGCACCACAACGGTACGCGGGTTGGCGGCGGCCACGGCGGCAATCAGGGCGTTCTGCGCACCCGGCAGGGTGATGTGCGGCAGGTCCTGGCCTTCGCCATCCCAATCGGCGGTGCGGCCAACGCAGACCACCGCAACATCGGCGGCTTTGGCGGCGGCCACCGCATCGGCGATGCCCTGTGGCCCGAGCGGGCGGCTGATCCCGGCACCAAAGGCCGAAAACGCCAGCCATTGCGCCGGTTTCGCGGCAAACTCGATCACCACCGGATAGGTTTGCCCGGCTTGCAGCACCACTTCACCGGTGCTTTCCGGCGAGCCTTCTTCAAAGAACGTAGTGCCCGGGGGACCAGCTTTCCCAGGCCTCTGCCACCTGCCTGCCGTCGATCAACAGCCGCGACAGTCCGGCAGAGCGGATACCGGCGACATGGGTGCCAGTGGCCTCGGGACTATATCTGCCGGTCAGCCGCACCGAGAAATCGCCGGGGTTCACCGTGCCATCCGCGATGTTTTCCAGCCACATCACCAGCGCATCTTGCTGCAGGCCAACATGCACCGGAGCGCCGGACAGGGTGCGGTTGGCAAAGAACTCCGCCGTGAAGCTGCCCTTGAACGTCGGGTGATAGCGGTCGCTGGCGCAGCCGGGGGCATGGATCAGCGCATCTTCCCCCAGTGCCGCCGCCAGCCCGTCCCAGATCGACACCCGGTAATGCGCGTTGATCTGCGCCGACCCGCCACCCATGATCTGCGCCACCTTTGCGTTGGGGCCGATCACCGCCACCCTGGCCTTGGTCGTCAACGGCAAGGTGCCATCGTTGGTCAGCAACACCGCTCCTTCGGCCCCGGCGCGGCGGATCAGGGCGCGGTGTTCGGGGCGGTTGTCGGCGGCTTCGGCGTGAGCGCGGTGATCATCCAGCGCCCCGGTGCGCGCCATCAGCCGCAGGATGCGCAGTGTGGCTTGCCGGACGGTTTCGGCACTGACTTCGCCCGCCGCCACCGCCGCCAGCAGTTTGTCGCCCCGGTCACGCGCCGGCCCCGGCATTTCCAGATCCATGCCGTTGGTGAGGGTGGCGGCGGTGGAGTGGCTGCCGAACCAGTCCGACATCACCACCCCGTCAAACCCCCAGTCGTCACGCAAAACCGTATTCAGCAACCAGCCGTGTTCCGAGGTAAAGCTGCCGTTCAGCCTGTTATAGCTCGACATCACCGCCCAGACCCCGGCGCGCTTGACCGCCGCCTCGAACGGCGGCAGGTAGACTTCGCGCAGGGTGCGTTCGTCGATCTGGGACGAGATGGTTGTGCGCTGGGTTTCGGATTCGTTGCCGATGAAATGCATGATGGTGGCACCGATGCCCTGCGATTGCAGGCCATTGATATAGCTCACCGCCAGTTCCGAGGTGAGCACCGGGTCTTCGGAATAGCACTCGAAATTGCGGCCATTGGTGACGGAGCGGTGGATGTTGACGGTGGGGGCCAGCAGCACATGCGCCTGTTTCGATTTGACTTCCTCGGCCAATGCCACCCCGATTTCCCGCACCAGATCGGGGTTCCAGCTCGCCCCCAATGCAATCCCGACCGGAAACGCCGCCGATTTCACCCCGCCGATAAAGGCACCACCGCTGCGGGCGCCGTTTGGCCCGTCACTGACCCGCAGCTTGCCCAGGCCCAGCCGGTCTATCGCCGGCAGCGACCAGAAATCAGCGCCGGACAGCAGGCTGACCTGTTCCGCGAGGGTCATCGCATCGACAAGGGCGGTGATGCGGGGTTCGGTGGCGGGCATGGCAGGCTCCTGTGGCCGGGCGGATGCGGGGTGCCTTAGCGCGGGGTGGAGGGAAGTTCTACCGACGATTGCGCAGTGGCAAGGGCTTTCTGATCTGCCGCCAGACGCTGCGCCGGGCTGCGGATTGCACCGCCCCGGCCAGCAGCCCCGTCAGGCTCCAGATCAGTGCCACAAAGCCCCAAGCCAGGCGCCGGCATTGGATCGGACGCCGGCAGAGTGGCGCGCAGAAACCGGCTGTTACCCCTCATGCCAACGGTCCCTTGAAGGGACCCTTGCTCTGGCTTCCCATGAAGGGGGAGGGTTGGGGTGGGGGTCGCTCCGACGAATGAGTTTGGGATAGAGTTCGTCGCAAGATCAGCGACCTGAGGGGCCCGCCACCCTGACCCTCCCCACAAGCGGAAGGGATTTCTGTGCAACCCTGATCAATCAAGAAGAGTCCATTTCAGTGGCCGTTGGTGTGAGCTGTTCCACGCCGCCCCGGAGCCTTCCCCTTGCGAAAGCAGGGGCGATCCGGGGCCTCGGGGCAGAGGGCAGGGGTTGTCGACTCGAGGTCCCGGATCAAGTCCGGGACGGCGTGGGAAAGGGGGCGGCGACGCACCCGGTTTTCAACCGGAAACCGCCTCTTGGACCAACGGCCGGTTGAAT
>JAYTDA010000368.1:0-6424 GCA_043736155.1 Paracoccaceae bacterium
CACCCCGTTCTTTGCCAATTACCGCCCGCAGTTCTACTTCCGCACCACCGATGTCACCGGCACCGTGATCCTGCCGGAAGGCACTGAAATGGTGATGCCGGGCGACAATCTGAAGTTCATCGTCGACCTGATCGCCCCGATCGCGATGGAAGAAAAGCTGCGCTTCGCGATCCGCGAAGGTGGGCGCACCGTCGGCGCCGGCGTCGTGTCGAAGATCATCGCATAAGGCGCAGGATGGGCGGTTGCGCCCAGCTTTCTTTGGAGCAGCGGCGGGCAGACTGCCCCTCCTGCGGGCTGTGTCGCAAGGTGTGGCCCATTTTCAATTCCAGCTTTCGCATGGTTGACGCTGGCCACGATTGCGACCACCTATGATCCAGGGGAGAACCAGATCATGTGCCAGATTCTTGCTGGGCAAAGCCCAACCAGATACGAGTCCGTTACGCGCCGGTTGCGGCTGAACGGACAATCCACCAGCATCCGGCTGGAACGGGCTTTCTGGGGCATTGTGGATAGCATTGCCGCCAAAGAGGGACTGTCTACCCCGGCTTTCCTGTCCATACTGCATTCAGAGGTGTTGCACCAGCATGGAGAAGCCGGCAACTTCACCTCGCTGCTGCGCTGTGCCTGCACATTGCATCTGGGTGAGGCGGAACAGTTGGCCCAGTCGGCACGGCCACGCTTTGCCGCCGAATAGTCAAAAAACACCGCTGTAGTACGCCGTTACTACCCGCCCCGAAAATTGGTTCACTAGAGTTGCCAGACCAATATGGTTCTCGGGGGTTTCATGGCCAAGGCAGTTCATTCGATGATCCGGGTGCTGGAAGAGGCACGGTCGGTGTCGTTTTATCAGGCCGCCTTTGGGCTTGGCATCGCCGACCGGCTGGATTTCGAGGGTTTCACCCTGATCTATCTTTCGAACTCCGAGTCGGGGTTCGAGCTGGAACTGACGGTCAACAAGGGCCGCACCGATCCCTATGTTCTGGGGGATGGCTATGGCCATCTGGCGTTCAGCGTCGATGACGTCGATGCCCAGCACGCGCAGCTGACAGCGTCGGGGCTGGCACCGCGCAAGCTGGTGGATTTCCGCAATGGTGACGTGCTGATCGCGCGGTTCTTTTTCATTGCCGATCCCGACGGCTATCAGATCGAGGTTCTGCAGCGCGGCGGGCGGTTTGCCTGACGCGATTACGGATGGGCTGCGGGGGGGGATTTCGCAGCCGTTACGCACACAAGGGAGGACGACATGAAGCAAGACCAACTCAAGGGCATGACCCGGCGCGCGTTGCTGTCGCGGACGATGGCCACATGGGCGCTGGCGATATCGGGGGCGGGGTTCATTGCCGCACCCGATGCCGCCTGGGCGATGGAGGTGACGGTGATCACACCGGAGCAGATGGCGACGCTGCTGCAGATGGCGCGCGACATCTATCCGCATGACCGGGTAGCCGACCAGTTCTATGCCGTGGCCGTAAAAGGCTATGACGCCGAGGACAAGAAAGCCATGGTCGCCACCGGGATCGCCGAACTGGACGCGGCGGCGGAGGCGCAGGGCCACGCCTCGTATCTGGCCATCGGCTGGGAAGCGGACCGGGTGAAGGTGCTGCAAGCTGTTGAAGGAACCGCATTCTTTCAGGCAGTGCGCGGCGGCCTGGTGACCGGACTGTACAACCAGAAAGAGGTCTGGCCGATCTTTGGTTATCAGGGCGAGTCATTCAGCCAGGGTGGCTATATCGAGCGCGGTTTCAACGACATCGACTGGCTTTGAGGGGAGGACGAACACATGGTTGCGAAATTTGATCTGAACGACGATTCCGTGGTCGTCATCATCGGCACCGGCGCTGGTGGCGGGGTTCTGGCGAACGAACTGGCGCAAAAGGGCGTCAAGGTCGTGGCGCTGGAGGCAGGCGGGCGTTATCTGCCCGAGGATTATGTGAACGACGAATGGGAAAGCTTTGGCCAGCTGGCCTGGCTGGACACCCGCACCACCAGTGGCGACTGGCGGGTGGCGAACGACTTCGCCGGCCTGCCGGCCTGGATCGTCAAGGCCGTCGGCGGCACCACCACCCACTGGGCCGGGGCATCCATCCGGTTTCAGGACCACGAATGGAAGGCGCTGAGCACCTATGGCGCCGTCGAGGGGGCCAATCTGCTGGACTGGCCGATTGACGGGGCTGAAATGGCCCCTTGGTACGACCTGGCCGAAACCAAGCTGGGCGTGACCCGCACCGGCGACCGGGCCGGGCTGCCGGGCAACAACAACTTTCTGGTGTTCGAAAAGGGCGCAAAAGCGGTTGGCTACAAAGAGGTCCACACCGGCCGCATGGCGATCAATTCCGCCGATTATGACGGACGGCTGGCCTGCCAGCAGACCGGGTTCTGTTTCCAGGGCTGCAAATGGGGGGCCAAATGGTCGGCCGCCTACACCGACATTCCGGCGGGCGAGGCGACCGGCAATCTGGAGGTGCGCGAGCGCAGCCATGTGTCGAAGATTCTGCACGACGATGCCGGCAAGGTGACGGCGGTCGAGTATTTCGACAAGGACGGCGCGTTGCAGACCCAGATGGCGCGCATCGTCTGCGTTGCGGGCAACACAATTGAAAGCCCGCGTCTGCTGTTGAACTCGGCGTCGGAAAAGTATCCCGACGGCTTGGCCAACAGTTCGGGGCAGGTGGGTCGCAACTACATGCGGCATGTCACCGGGTCGGTCTATGCGGTGTTCGACAAACCGGTGCGGATGTGGCGCGGCACCACCATGGCGGGCATCATGCAGGACGAGGCGATCCACGCCCCGGATCGCGGCTTTTCCGGCGGGTATGAGCTGGAGACGCTGAGCCTCGGCCTGCCGTTCATGGCGGCGTTTCTGGATCCGGGGGCCTGGGGGCGCAGCTTTACCACCGCGCTGGACAGCTATGAAAACATGGCTGGCCTGTGGATCGTTGGCGAGGATATGCCGCAGGCGGACAACCGGGTCACCCTGTCCGCCGATGCCAAGGATCAGTTCGGTCTGCCCGCGCCCAACGTGCATTACACCGATCATCCGAATGACGTGGCGATGCGCAACCACGCCTATGCACGCGGCGTGGCGATGTATGAGGCCGTGGGGGCAACGCGCGCCTTTCCGACGCCGCCCTATCCGTCAACCCACAACCTGGGCACCAACCGGATGTCGGAACGGCCCGAGGATGGCGTGGTCAACAAATGGGGTCAGACCCATGACATCGCCAATCTGTTTGTGTCGGACGGCAGTCAGTTCACCACCGGGGCCGCCGAAAACCCGACACTGACCATCGTGGCGCTGGCGATCCGTCAGGCGGACCATATTGCCAGCGAAATGGCAGCTGGCACGATCTGAGACGACGCGAACCTCGCGCGCAGGGGCGGTTTGTCCTTGCGCGCGCACCTACGGACGAACCGGGCGCGGGTAGCTTGGCGGCGTGCGGGTGGAATCTGTTGGCTTGCCCCTTGATTTCCCCGCCCACCTGCCGTACCTCCGCCTTGGCTTCAGGAGTTTAGCTCAGTTGGTAGAGCATCGGTCTCCAAAACCGAGGGTCGTGGGTTCGAGTCCCCCAACTCCTGCCAGTCGTCCCCCAAAGGGCGCGGGCCAGTGCCCCAAACCGCTTGAAATTGTCGGGTGAAGCGGGTATCTGCCGCCAACCAACCCGATTGCAGGATACCAGTATGGCCACGACGAACCCGCTTCAATTTCTGCAACAGGTCCGCGCCGAAGTGGCAAAGGTGGTCTGGCCAACCCGCCGCGAAGTATTGCTGACCACCATCATGGTGGTGATCATGGCGGCGCTGACAGCGGTGTTTTTCGCCTTGGTCGATCTGGGTATTACCGCTGGTCTGCAAGCGGTGCTTGGTCTGTTCAACTGACGGCGCTGCCATCGCAGTGCTATGACGGATTGCGCCGGGAATTGACATCAGCGGCCCTTGATATCGACGGCGATGGGGGTTAGACGACACGGACCATTGAAAACCGGCGTGCAGCGATTCGGGTTGCGCGCTGTTTTGTTTTCGGGGTGTGCGGACCAACCGCTTGAAATAATGGAATTTCCGGGCGCAAAGTCCGGGTCGAAGAGGTAACGGGCAGATGGCGAAGCGTTGGTATTCGGTGAGCGTGCTCTCGAATTTCGAGAAAAAGATCGCCGAAGCGATCCGGCAGGCCGCCATTGATGCCGGTCTGACCGATGAAATCGACGAGGTTCTTGTGCCGACCGAAGAAGTGCTGGAAGTGCGGCGCGGCAAGAAAGTGGTGTCAGAACGCCGGTTCATGCCGGGTTATGTGCTGGTGCATATGGAAATGACCAATCAGGGCTACCACCTGATTTCGTCGATCAACCGCGTCACCGGTTTTCTGGGCCCGATGGGCAAACCGACCCCGATGCGCGACGCCGAAGTCAATACCATCCTGCACCGGGTGGTCGAAGGGCAAGAAGCGCCGCGCAACCTGATCCGGTTTGAAATCGGCGAAACCGTGCAAGTGACCGATGGCCCGTTTGAAGGCTTTTCCGGCATGGTTGAAGATGTCGACGAAGGCACCAGCCGTCTGAAAGTGACGGTATCGATCTTTGGCCGGGCCACCCCGGTCGAACTGGAATTCACGCAGGTGTCGAAAGGCAACTGACGTGTGTGCGTGGAAGGCGAGGCAGGCAACTGCCGGACCGCACCACTAAACTTGTCTGTCCGTCCGGGCAGATGGTGAAAAAGGAGAGGCCAGATGGCCAAGAAGGTAATCGGCAGCCTCAAGCTGCAAGTCAAGGCGGGCCAAGCCAACCCGTCCCCGCCCGTCGGCCCCGCATTGGGTCAGCGCGGCATCAACATCATGATGTTCTGCAAGGAATTCAACGCCCGCACTGCGGACCTGAAGCCCGGCTCACCGACCCCGGTGATCATCACCTATTACCAGGACAAATCGTTCAGCCTGGAAATCAAGACCTCGCCTGCCTCCTACTATCTGAAGGAAGCCGCTGGTCTGAAGTCCGGTTCCAAACTGCCGGGCAAGACCGTGGCAGGGTCGGTGACGCTGGCGCAGGTGCGCACCATTGCCGAGGCCAAGATGAAAGACCTGAACGCAAACGACATCGAAGCCGCGATGCAGGTCATCGTCGGTTCGGCACGGTCGATGGGTATCGAGGTTAAAGGTTGATCATGGCAAAGCTTGGAAAACGCACGACTGCGGCGCGGGCAGCCTTTGTCGGCAAGGAAAATCTTTCGGTCGAAGACGCGGTAAAGCTGGTCAAGACCTCGGCAACCGCCAAGTTTGACGAAACCGTTGAAGTCGCGATGAACCTGGGGGTTGACCCCCGTCATGCCGACCAGATGGTCCGCGGCGTGGTCAGCTTGCCAAACGGCACTGGCAAAACCGTGCGCGTCGCGGTGTTCGCCCGCAACGCCAAGGCCGATGAAGCCAAGGCCGCCGGGGCGGACATTGTTGGCGCCGAAGACCTGATGGAACAGATTCAGGCCGGCAACATCAACTTTGACCGCTGCATCGCGACGCCGGACATGATGGGTCTGGTCGGTCGTCTGGGCAAGATCCTCGGGCCGCGCAACCTGATGCCGAACCCGCGGGTCGGCACCGTGACGATGGATGTGAAAACCGCTGTCGAAGCCGCCAAGGGCGGTGAAGTGCAGTTCAAGGTCGAAAAGGCCGGGGTAATCCATGCCGGGGTCGGCAAGGTGTCGTTCACCGAGGAAAAACTGGCGCAGAACATCCGCGCCTTTGTCGATGCCGTCAGCAAGGCCAAACCTTCGGGTGCCAAGGGGTCGTATCTGAAGAAGATTTCGGTGTCTTCGACGATGGGCCCGGGGGTCTCGGTCGATCTGGTGTCTGCCACCGGGAATTGAGCCGTAGGGCGGGGTTCACCCCGCCTTTACCGGCGGTGGGGTAAAACCCCACCCTACGAAATTCACCGGGTTCAACCCCGGCGAATGGCAGGGCGGAAACGCCCTGACCTGTCCGAGACGGTGGGTGGGCGCTCGCTTTGCGTAAAAGTGGAGCCCTTAATCTCCTGCCTGAGATGGGGAACGGGACGGATTGGCTGGGGCCCATTCTGCAAAGAACGGCAACCTCGGGCGGTGTTGGCCTCGGGAACCTGAAACGGACCCGAACGGTCCCGGGCCTGACCCGGGATCAAAATGAGCCGGGGAGCGATCCCCATACTTGGAGTGAAACTGTGGATAGAGCTGAAAAAGGGAAGGTGGTCGAAGAACTCGGCCAGATTTTCGCAAGCTCTGGCGTTGTGGTGGTTGCCCACTACGAAGGCCTTACGGTTGCTGAAATGCAGGGTCTGCGGGCGCAAATGCGCGCTGTCGGCGGAACCATTCGCGTTGCCAAGAACAAGCTCGCCAAGATCGCCCTTGAAGGGAAGCCCTGCGAAAGCATCGGCAGCCTGTTGAAGGGCATGACCGTCATTGCCTC
>JAYTDA010000369.1:0-7145 GCA_043736155.1 Paracoccaceae bacterium
CGATTCTGCGGCTGTGCCACGGCGAAGGCGTACCGGTGGTGCCGCGCGGTGCCGGTACCTCGTTGGCTGGTGGCGCATTGCCGACCGAAGACTGCGTGGTGATCGGGGTTGCCCGGATGAATGCGGTGCTGGAAACCGATTATGCCAACCGCTACATCAGGGTGCAGACCGGCCGCACCAACCTGAGCGTCACCGGCGCTGTCGAGCCCAACGGGTTTTTCTATGCCCCTGATCCGTCCAGCCAACTGGCCTGCGCCATCGGCGGCAATATCGCAATGAACTCCGGCGGGGCGCATTGTCTGAAATACGGCGTCACCACCAACAATCTGCTGGGGGTGACGCTGGTGCAGATGGATGGCACCGTGGTGGAACTGGGCGGCGCCCATCTGGATTCGGGCGGCATCGACCTGCTGGCGGTGGTCTGTGGGTCGGAAGGGCAGTTGGGCATCGTCACCGAAGCCACCCTGCGCATTCTGGCGAAACCCGAAGGGGCGCGGCCGGTGCTGATCGGCTTTGCCTCCAACGAAGTGGCGGGGGCCTGTGTCAGCGACATCATCCGCGCCGGTCTGCTGCCCGTCGCCATCGAGTTCATGGACCGGCCCTGCATCGTCGCCTGTGAAGATTTCGCCCATGCCGGTTATCCCGATTGCGAAGCCCTGCTGATTGTCGAAGTCGAAGGCTCCCCGGCAGAGATTGACGCGCAACTGGCGCTGATCTGCCAGATCGCCCGCCGGCACAACCCGGTGGAGCTGCGCGAAAGCCGGTCCGAGGCGGAAAGTGCGCGGATCTGGAAAGGCCGCAAATCGGCCTTTGGGGCCATGGGGCAACTGGGAGATTACATCTGTCTGGATGGCACGATTCCGGTTTCCGAACTGGCGTTCGTTTTGCGCCGGATCGGCGAACTGGCCGATGCCGCCGGTCTGCGGGTCGCCAATGTGTTTCACGCCGGCGATGGCAACATGCATCCGCTGATCCTGTTCAACGCCAACCGCCCCGGCGAGCTGGAAACCGCCGAAACCCTTGGGGCGGAGATTCTGAAGCTGTGCGTCGAAGTCGGCGGTTGCCTGACCGGCGAACATGGCGTGGGTGTCGAAAAGCGCGATCTGATGGCGGTGCAGTTTTCCCCAGATGATCTGGAGGCGCAACTGCGCATCAAGGATGTGTTCGACCCGGCGTGGCTGTTGAACCCCGCCAAGGTGTTCCCCCTGGCCCTGACGGCGGCGCGGCGCATGGCGCATGGCTGAAGGTGTGCGGATTACCAGCGAGGCAGCGGCGGCGGACCTGATCCGTGGCGCCAATGCGCCGCTGCGGATCGTGGGGGGCGGCACGCGGTTCATCGGTGAAACGGTTGGAAACCGGTTGGAAACCAGCGGCATGGCCGGGATCGTGCTGCATGATCCCGGCGCGCTGACCCTGGTGGCACGCGCTGGCACGCCGCTGGCCGAGATCGAGGCGGCGCTGGCGGCGGAACGCCAGATGCTGGCGTTTGAGCCGCCGGATTTTCGCGGGCTGCTCGGGCGGGGCGGGGCTTCAACGATTGGCGGCGTCGTCGCGGCCAACGCCTCTGGCCCGCGCCGGATCAGCGGCGGCGCGGCGCGCGACAGTCTGATCGGCGTGCGGTTTGTCGATGGCACCGGCATGGTGGTCAAGAATGGCGGGCGGGTGATGAAGAACGTCACCGGCCTTGATCTGGCGCGGCTGATGGCCGGGGCACGCGGGACGCTGGGGCTGTTGACCGAAGTGGCGTTTCGGGTGCTGCCGCAGCCGGAACAGGTGGCGACTTTAGTGCTGCCGGTGGCGGAACCGTCGCAAGCGGTGGCTTTGATGGCGGCGGCGATGGCGTCACCGTTTGATGTCACCGGTGCGGCCTGGGCCGACGCCATGGTGCTGCTGCGGATCGAGGGGTTTGCCGCTTCGGTCGCCTATCGCTGTGATGCCTTGCGGCAAAGGCTTGGGGTCGCGGCGGAGATTGCACCGGGTGCCGCGCTCTGGCCCATGGTCCGCGATGTTGCCGCGTTCCACGGGCACGAGGGCGATGTCTGGCGGCTGTCGGTCAAGCCATCGGATGCACCGGGCATCATCGCCAAAGCCGGGGCAGAGGCGGTGGTGCTGGATTGGGCCGGGGGCTTGATCTGGCTGCGGGTGGAACCGGGGATCGACCTGCGGGTGCGGATCGGCGCCTTTGGTGGCCATGCCACAAGGATGCGCGGCGACAGCGCCGGGATCAGCACCTTTCATCCCGAACCTGCCCCGGTGGCGCATCTGACCACCGGGCTCAAGGCGCGGTTTGACCCCAAAGGCCTGCTCAACCCCGACTTGCTGGACCAATCCTGACACAGCACAAGGCACCAGATGCAAACCCATTTCACCGACCTCCAGCTAGCCGATCCTGCCACCGCCCGTGCCAACAAGGTGCTGCGGTCCTGCGTGCATTGTGGCCTGTGTACCGCCACCTGCCCGACCTATCAGATACTGGGCGATGAGCTGGACAGCCCGCGTGGCCGGATTTACCTGATCAAGGATATGCTGGAAACCGGACGCGCCGCCGATGAACGCACTGTCAGACACATCGACCGCTGCCTCGGCTGCCTCGCCTGCAAAACCACCTGCCCGTCGGGTGTCGATTACATGCACCTGCTCGACCATGCCCGCGACCATATCGAACGCACCTACCGCCGCCCGCTGATCGACCGGCTGCTCCGGGCGACATTGGCGCATATATTGCCCTACCCCACCCGGTTCCGGCTGGCGCTGCTGGCGGCAAAGATCGCCCGGCCGCTCCGCCACCTGATCCCCGATGCAAGGCTGCGCGCCATGCTGGAGATGGCACCGGCCCAGGTTCCGCCGGTCAGCCGCAATGATGACCCACAGACCTTTCCGGCCCTTGGTCCGCGCCGGATGAAAGTGGCGCTGATGACCGGCTGTGCGCAACGGGCGCTGAACACCGATATCAACGATGCCACCATCCGGCTCTTGACCCGGCTGGGCTGCGATGTGGTGATTACCGACGGGGCCGCCTGTTGTGGCGCACTGCCGCAGCACATGGGGCGGCACGCACAGGCGCTGGCGCTGGCTGCTGCCAATATCGCGGCGTGGCGCAAGGTGGCGGGGCTGGATGCGATTGTCATCAACACCTCGGGCTGCGGCACCACCGTCAAGGACTATGGTGCAATGTTTCAGGATGGGCCTTTGGCGGCAGAGGCAGCCGCCGTTGCCGCTTTGGCCCGCGATGTCAGCGAAGTGGTGGAGCAGTTGGGGCTGCCGGCCCTGCCTGCGCAAAACCTGCGCGTGGCCTATCACGCCGCCTGTTCGCTGCAACATGGCCAGCAGATCAAACAAACGCCGAAAGACCTGCTGAAACAGGCGGGATTTGCCGTGCAGGAACCGGTGGATGCGCATTTGTGCTGCGGCTCTGCCGGCACCTACAACCTGTTGCAGCCGGAGATTTCCGGGCAACTCAAGGCGCGCAAACTGGCGACACTTGCGGCGATGACCCCGGATGTGATTGCCACCGGCAACATTGGCTGCATGATGCAGATCGGCTCGGGCATCGGGGTACCGGTGGTGCATACGGTGGAGTTGCTGGATTGGGCGACCGGTGGCCCGAAACCGCCTGCTTTGACCGAACATCAGCCATAGTTTCGCCAAACCCGCCCCCTAGACCTGCGCAAAATCCGGGTAGACGCCGGAACGAGGCGGGATTGGCATGAACGGTTTCTGGCTGAAGGCAGGGTTGGTTGTTTGGATCGGTTTGGGTGCTTTGGCACCGCATTCCGGCGCCGCCGGGGAAAGCGACCTGAAGCCGCTGACCACCGGCGATGCAAGCCGGGGGTGGGAAGGCGTGGGCCGGATCAATCTGGGCGACACCGGCTTTTGCACCGGGGCGCTGATTGCCCCCGATCTGGTGCTGACCGCCGCGCATTGCCTGTTTGACAAGGAAACCGGCGACCGGGTTCCGGCCGAAGACATGGAATTTCTGGCCGGTTGGCGCAACGGCCGTGCCGCCGCCTATCGCGGGGTGCGCCGCGCGGTGGAACACCCGGATTACCGCTTTGGCGAAAGCGACCGGATCGACCGGGTTGCCAGCGATCTGGCGCTGCTGCAACTGGACCAGCCGATCCGCAATGCCAATATCGCGCCGTTTGATACCGATGTGCGGCCAATGGTCGGTGATGTGATCGAGGTGGTGTCCTATGCCCAGGACCGGGCCGAGGCGGCCTCGTTGCAGGAACAATGCCATGTGATGGGGCAGCGCAGCGGGGTGCTGGTCTTGACCTGTTCGGTGGATTTCGGATCATCCGGTGCGCCGGTGTTTACCTTGAAAGACGGGGTTGCCCGCATCGTGTCGGTGATTTCGGCCAAGGCCGAGGTCGACGGCACTGAAGTGGCACTGGCAACCGACCTGACCAAGCCGCTGGCGCAGTTGCGCGAGGCGATGGGGGTCAGCACCGGGGCGATGCGGCTGGCAATCCGGTCTGGTCCGGGCAAACTGACCGGCACCGGTGACGCCGGGTCAGTGGCAAAGTTTGTGAAGCCGTAGGGTCAGTCGCGCCGGCAACCTTGCTGATTCCGAAAGCGACCAGAGGCCCCGGATCAGGGTCCGGGGCGGCGCGGGATTGGATTGGCAATGGCCTCGCCCCTTGAACTCTTCCGCCGACTTTCCCATATGAGACGGGTCAGGGTGCCCAACGGGGCCCTGGCAGGCCCGTCCCATCCGGGAGGGCAAACTCCCATCGCTTCATGAGGATGACCCATGCGTACCTTTGATCTTGCCCCGCTGTACCGTGCCACCGTCGGCTTTGACCGTATCGCCGACATGATGGACCGGGTTTTGGCCGCCGATATCGCGCAGCCGACCTATCCGCCCTACAACATCGAAAAAACCGCTGAAAACGGCTATCGCATCTCGATCGCCGTGGCGGGATTTGCCGCCGATGATCTGAGCATCGACGTCAAGGAAAACGCGCTGTTGGTCGCTGCCCGCAAGGCTGGCGAAGACACTGCCGAAACCGGCCGCAGCTTTCTGCACCGTGGTATCGCCACCCGCGCCTTTGAACGCCGGTTCCAGTTGGCCGACCATGTCCGGGTGACCGGGGCGACCCATGCCGATGGCATGCTTCATATTGACCTGGTGCGCGAAGTGCCCGAGGCGTTGAAGCCGCGCCGGGTCGAGATTGCCCGGTCGGGCGATCTGCAAGGCGGGGATCTGCAAGGCGGTGATCTGCAAGGCAAGGCGATTTCTGCCGCAGCCTGAACCGGCCTGACAAGCCAAACCAAAGGGCGTACAGTGTGGTGCGCCCTTTGCGCTTGGTGCCGGATAGTCTATGCAGACAGCATCCTACCCGACGCCTGCATCGCGTCACAAGGTGTCGCCTGAAATCAGAGGACTGCCATGACTACCGCCACCACCTCCGCCTCCACCGCCACCGCTCCGATCGAGATCAGCCATGTCGTTCTCACCGTACATGACCTGGCAGCGATGCGCGCCTTTTATCAGACCGCCCTGGGATTGCAGCCGCTGTCCAGCGACGGCACGGCGGTACGCCTTGGCACTGGCAACATAACCTTGCTGGAATTGCGCCCCGACCCCGCCGCCCGACGCGCCAGCCCACGCGAGGCCGGGCTGTTTCACACCGCGTTCCTGATGCCCAACCGTGCCGCGCTGGCGCGCTGGCTGATCCATGCCGCTGATGGCGGGGTGCAGTTGCAGGGCGCATCGGACCATCTGGTGTCAGAGGCGATCTATCTGGCGGACCCCGAAGGCAACGGCATCGAGATCTATGCCGACCGCCCCCGCAGCGCCTGGCACCGCGCCGATGGGTCGATAAAAATGGCAACCGAGGCGCTGGACCTGAACCGGTTGGCGCAGAGTGCCGACGGGCCGTGGCATGGGGCACCAACGGGTGCTGTGGTCGGCCATGTGCATCTGCAGGTAGGCGATGCGACCAAAGCCGCCAATTTCTGGCGCGATCTGATCGGGATGCCGGTGATGGCCACCTATCCGGGTGCCACATTTCACGGCTCCGGCGGCTATCACCACCATGTCGCAGCAAACATCTGGAACAGCCGGGGGGCCGGGCCGCGCAGCTTTCCCGCCACCGGTCTGGCCGAACTGGTGCTGAACGCGGCGGAGCCGGAGTATCAGGCGATTGTCAGCCGCGCGGGCAGTGCCAGGTTGGCCGACCCCTGGGGCACCGCGATCAGTCTGGCACCCAAGGCGGCCTAGGTTTTTGCCGCAGCGCGCGGCCCCGTCGGCGGCGGGGGGTTTTGCACCCCCCACACCCCCGCAGAGTATTTGCGCGAAAGAAAAGCCCGTTTGAAAAAAGGCGAACAAACCTCAGCGGTTGTCGCGCGACAGGCTGGCACCAAGGCCCTGCATCAACCCTTCGAACAGCGGGAAAGAGGTGGCAATCGGGGCGCCGTCGTCGATGCTGACCGACTTTTGCGACGCCATCCCCAGCACCAGGAACGACATGGCGATGCGGTGATCCAGATGCACCGGCACGGTGGCACCACCGGGAACCCCGCCTGCGTCCATCCCATGCACGATCAGGGTATCCTCATCTTCTTCCACCCGCACCCCGCAGGCTTCCAGTCCGCGCGCCATCGCGTCGATCCGGTCGCATTCCTTGACCCGCAGTTCCTTGACGCCGCGCATCACGGTGCGGCCACTGGCGCAGGCGGCGACCACCGACAGGATCGGATATTCGTCGATCATCGAGGGGGCGCGTTCGGGGGGAACCTCGATGCCCTTCAGCGTCCCGGTAAAGCGCACCCGCAGATCGGCGACCGGTTCGCCGCCCTCGGTGCGCGGATTCTGAAAGGTGATGTCCGCGCCCATTTCCACCAGCGTCAGATAGATGCCGTTGCGGGTCAGGTTCTGGCTGACACCGGGGACCAGAATATCTGACCCTTCGACCAGCAGGGCGGCGCAGGTCGGAAAGGCGGCGGACGAAGGATCACGCGGCACCGCCACGGTTTGCGGTTTCAACTCCGGCTGGCCGGTCAGGGTGATCACGTTGCCTTCCGGTGTCTTTTCCACGGTAAGCTGTGCGCCAAAGCCCAGCAGCATCCGTTCGGAATGATCGCGGGTCGGTTCGCGTTCCACCACCACGGTTTGCCCCGGCGCATTCAGCCCCGCCAGC
>JAYTDA010000370.1:0-34299 GCA_043736155.1 Paracoccaceae bacterium
GCCCCCCGCCCTTTGGGGCAGGCCGCGCGGTTGGGAAACAGGGATCAGTCTAAAGCCTGTCCGACAGAATGCCTGATCCCGACCTGATCCGGGGTGGCAACCGGTTATGGCGTCGGACAGACTTCAGGTGCCAAAATCCCCCGCGCGGTGAACTTCGCGGCCTTTGAACAGCGTCAGCAGCACGCGGGTTTCGGCGATGTCATAGGGGTCACAGGTGGTGATATCGCGGTCCAGCAGGATCAGGTCGGCGGAGTATCCGGGGCTGAGTTGCCCGGTGAAATCGCTGCGCCAGCAGGCGGCGGCGGCGTTGACGGTGTAGCCCAGAATCGCCTCTGCCACCGTCATCCGCTGTTCGGGGAAAAACACTGCGGCGCGGCCCCGGCGGCGGGGTGGTTCGCGGGTGACAGCGGTGCCGATGATTTCAAACGGGTTCAGCGTTGTCACCGACCAGTCGGAATTGATGCACCAGCGCGCCCCGGCGTCGATCAGGCTGCGGCAGGCATAGGTCAGGGGCGCGCGGTGCGGGCCGATCATCGCCATGGTGGCATCGGGGATCAGCGGGTCATGGGCGGCCCACAGCGGTTGCAGGTTGGCCATGACGCCAAGGGCGGCAAACCGGGGCCAGTCGTCAGGGTGGGTGACCTGACAATGGGCAATCTGGTGCAGCGCGGGCCAGTAGCCGTTGGCCGCCCGCGCCGCCGCGATGCCGTCCAGCGTCGCCCGTGTTGCCGCATCGCCGATGCAATGGGCGTGCAACTGAAACCTTTCGCGGTCCAGCGCGGTGAACAGAGCCTTGAGCTGACCTGGGTCGAACATCACCGTTGCAGTGCCACCGCGCGCATCGGCATAGGGGTCAATCATCGCTGCGGTGCGGTTTTCCAGTACGCCATCCATGAAGAACTTTGCCGCATTCAGCTGGAAATCACGGGCATGATGCGCCGCGCGCCAGTTGCACAGCCGCGCCACCGTGGCGTCAACGCTGTCAGTCGGCGAGACATGGATCGCCCCCGCCACCCGCAGGGTCAGCGTGCCAGCGGCAGCGGCTTCGCCATAGGGACGCAGGTGTTCGGCCTTGACCGCGGGGTCGATGATGCCGGTGATCCCATGCGCATTGGCATGGGCCTGCCCGGCCCGCAACCCGGCGGCAAAGGTGGCATCGGGGGTTTTCGGCAGCCGGTTCAGGATCCGGCAGATCGCATCCTCATGCAGCATGCCCGTCGCTTCGCCGCTGGCGTCGCGGGTGAAATGGCCGCCCGGCAGGTCCGGTGTGGTGCGGCTGACCCCGGCCATCAGAAGCGCGGCACTGTTGACACAGGCGATGTGGCCGCTGCTGTCATGGATCAGGCAGGGACGGTCCGGCACCACGCCGTCCAGCAGGGCACGGGTCAGGGTGTGGTCGCCGAAAAAGCCGGATTGCCAGCCCGCGCCCCAGACCACCGGGCCGGGTTGGCTGGCGGCGTGGGCCTGCATCACCCGGGCAATGTCGTCCAGCGTTGTGCAGTCGTAAAGCTGGGCGGTTTCAACCAGATCAACTCCGCCGTTCAGCAGGTGGATATGGGCATCCTGAAACCCCGGCAACAGCAGCCGCCCCCCGGCGTTGATCTGGGAGGTGGCATCGGGTGGGGTGCCGGTGCCAAGGGCGGCAATCAGCCCGCCCCGGATCAAGAGCCAGCTGGCGCGGGGCCGGGCCGGATCCATCGTGTGGATATCGGCGTTGAAGATCAGGGTGTCAGGGCGCAAGGCGCAGCCTTTCCAAATCCTCCCAATCCCCGGCGGGCAGAACCTCTGCTGCCGATGCAGTGTCGCGGGTCCAGCAAAACAGCGCCAGAAACGGCACCGGCCCGACCTTGGTCAGATGCGGGCGCAGCGGGGGGTTCCACACCGGCTGATGCGCCATTTTCAGCTGCAGCGGCGCACCCGGGGCAAAGCGCCAGCCATGCGGGCCGGTCAACGGGGCATAAAGTTCCGGTGCCGGGTGGCGGTGGTCGCGGTACAGCGTATGGGGGGCGATCAGAAACAGCCCAAGGTCGAAATCATCGGCGGCAAAATTGCCCTCGGCCCCGACCAGCGTGGCAAAGGCGTGGCTGCTGCCAAAGGTCGGGCCGATCTGATCCGCCGGATAGGCGTCATAGGTGACCCAGCCCAGCCAGGGCAGGGCGGCGCTGATCGCCTGTGCCAGTGCCGGGTGGGTGAGTGACAGGGGGGCGAGTGCTGCCGCCAGATGCAACGCAACCACCGGATTGGCGGGGGTCACCCCCGGTTTGGGTTTGCCCAGGGGCTGTGCCGCCAACCCGGTGCGCACCTCGGCAATGCCCGGGCCGGACAGGGTGGCGATATAGCGGTCTGCCGCGTCCAGCAGGGTGCGCAGCGCCGTTTCGGCAGCTGCCGAAGAGGCGGAAGGCAGCGGCAGGTTGCGTTCGGCAAACAGGGCGGCAGGGCTTTCGGCATCGTTGCCTGCCGCCACCCGGTACGCCTCCAGTTGGGCGGCACTGATCTGCCCCGCCTGATACAGCGCCATGGCGGCGCCATAGCGGCTGCGGCCAGACCCCGGTGGGCCAACGGCGATGCCCAGCAAACCGGTCATGTGTTGGCCTGATAGGCCAGCCGTTCCTCGGCGGCACGGCGCTTTTCGGCGCGGTTCAGGATATAGCCCGCCAGCGCCACCCCAATGCCCACCACCAGCACCGTCAGGGTGGCCAGGGCGTTGATATCCGGCGTTACCCCCAGCTTGACCTTGGACCAGATCAGCAGCGGCAAGGTGGTTGCCCCCGGCCCGGTGGTGAAAGAGGTGATCACCACATCATCGAGTGAAATGGTAAAGGCCAGCAACCAGCCCGACAGGATCGCCGGAAAAATCACCGGCAACGTCACATCGCGCAGCACCTGCCAGGGCCGGGAGCCCAGATCCATCGCGGCCTCTTCGATCGAGCGGTCAGCCTGTATCATCCGCGACTGCACGATGGTGGTGACAAACACCATGGAAAAGGTGATGTGGGCGAGGGTTATGGTGGTAAAGCCGCGCTGCCCCGGCCAGCCGACATATTCCGCCAACAGGATAAAGAACATCAGCGACGAGATGCCGGTGATCACCTCTGGCATGATCAGCGGCGCATTGACCAGCCCGGAAAACAGGATACGGCCACGAAACCGGGTGAACCGCGCCAGCGCAATCCCCGCCATGGTGCCCAGAATGGTGGCGACCGAGGCGGAAATCAGCGCGATCTCGATCGACAGCAGCAGCGCATCGCCGACCTGCTTGTTGGCAAACAGCGACAGGTACCATTTGGTGGAAAACCCGCCCCAGATGGTGGCAAGGCGCGAGGCGTTGAAGGAATAGACCATCATCGACAGGATCGGGATGTAGAAAAACGCGAAACCGAAGCACAGGACGGAAATCAGGAACACCGGGCGGCGGTTCATCTGGCCGCCCCCTCTGCCCTGGCGGAATAGTGGCTGTAGATCATCATCGGCACCACCATCAGCACCAGCAGCGCCACCGCCACCGCCGAAGCCATCGGCCAGTCGCGCGATGCATTGAATTCATCCGCGATCACCCGGCCAATCATCGGGCTGCCGGCATCGCCGACCAGTGACGGGATCACCAGTTCCCCCGCCGCCGGGATGAACACCAGCAAGCCACCGGCGATGATGCCCGGAATGCTTTGCGGCAGCGTGATGTCCCGGAACACCCCGAATGGCCGGGTGCCAAGATTCATCGCCGCTTCGTCCAGCGTCGGGTCCAGCCGTTCCAGACTGGCATAGAGCGGCAGGATCATGAACGGCAGGTAGGTATAGACCATCACCAGCACCACTGCGAAATTGCTGTACATCATCGGAATGGATTTCAGCGCCCAGGATGCCGGGACAAACAGGTTATAGCCATCGGTCAACAGCGCATTGAACCAGCTGTTCTTGCCCATCAGCCCCATCCAGGCATAGACCCGCAACAGGAACGAGGTCCAGAATGGCAGGATCACCAGCATCAACAGGATGCTGCGCCAGCTTTTCGACACCCGGGTCAGCCCCAGCGCCATCGGGTAGCCCAGGAGCAGGCAAACCACCATCGCCACAAAGGCATTGGCGAGCGAGGTCAGAAAGGCGCGGATATAAAGATCATCCTGAATCAGCCGCCCATACCCTTCCCAATTCATCAAGGGATAGGCGCCGCCAAAACTGAACGGCGGTGCGGTATCGGAGCGGGTGGCAAACGACATTGCCACCACGATCAGAAACGGCACCAGAAACAGCACCACCAGCCACAGATAGGGCAGCGCGACAATCAGATCAGACCAGCCCTTGCGGTTGAACCAAAGCGACAGTTTACCGTCTGGTTTCGGGCTTTCCATCGCCTACTCCGTCAACAAAATGGCAGAGCCGGGATCAAAGCTCAGCCAGACCCTGTCATACCAGTCGGCGGCCTTGGCGGCACCATCACCCCGCTTGGCGTTGACGGCATGAACCGACACCAGATCGCCCGACGGCAGGGTGATGCGGTACAGGCTGTCCTTGCCGAAATAGGCCAGATCTTTCACCACCCCTGCGATCACATTGCTGCCTGCGGGGCGGTCATGGCTGATCGCCAGCTTTTCCGGCCTGATCGCCAGTGTCACCGCCTGGCCCGCGACAAGGCCGGGGGTGGCGCGGGCATTGATGGTGGTGCCAAAGGCCGGCACCTCGACCTGCGCTTCACCGCCGCTGATCGCGGTCACCCGCGCCTCGAACACGGTGATGGATCCGATGAAGCCCGCCACAAAGCAGCTGGCGGGATATTCATAAATGTCCGATGGGCTGCCAACCTGTTTCACCTCGCCAAGGTCCATTACTGCGATACGGTCCGACAGGGTCATCGCCTCTTCCTGATCATGGGTCACCACGATAAAGGTGACACCGGTGCGTTGCTGGATCGACATCAGTTCAAACTGCGTCGCCTCGCGCAGCTTCTTGTCCAGTGCGGCCAAGGGTTCATCCAGCAGCAGCAGCTTGGGTTGCCGCGCCAGCGCCCGCGCCAGTGCCACCCTTTGTCGCTGACCACCGGAGATCTGGTGCGGTTTGCGGGTGGCATAGGGGGTCAGTTGCACCAGTTCCAGCATCTCTGCTACCCGGGCCTTGCGCTGCGCACTGGTCATCGGTTCGTGTTTCAGCCCGTAGCCTATGTTCTTTTCCACCGACATGTGCGGAAACAGCGCGTAGCTCTGAAACATCATGTGGACCGGGCGGGCATAGGCGGGCACCCCGGCCATATCCTGCCCGTCGATGAAAATGCGCCCCGCCGTCGGTTCTTCAAACCCCGCCAGCATCCGCAGCAAGGTGGTCTTGCCGCAGCCCGATCCGCCAAGCAGCGCGAATATTTCGCCTTTTTCGATGGTCAGGGACACGTCGCGCACTGCCTGAAAGCTGCCAAAGCTTTTCGACACGCCGTCAATGCGGATGAAAGGGGCGGTATCAGCCATGGTCATCGCAGTCCTGTCATTGTCGCAGCCCTGTCATTGTCGCGCCGCCAGCATTGCGGCGTTGACGCTTGCGATGTCCGCCTCTGCCGGGGCCTGGTCCAGTTTTGCCACTGGTAGCAGCGAGCGCAGTTTGTCATGGTGCTGGCGTACGCCGTATTCGAGGTCTGACAGGTAAAACCCGTCAAACGCCGCGCTCTTCATCGATTCATTCGACCAGATCGTCAGTTGCTGATCCTCTGCCGAGGTATGGCGATCAATCCGGCCGCCCAGATAGCGGGCGGCGCGGGTCACGCGGTCTTCATCCGGTTGGCGGTACTGGCCCGACGACATGATGGTTTCATCCTTTGAAACCGGAATTTCGGCGTAATATTGCACGGTTTCCGGGGTAAAGATGAACACGGTGTTGGGAAACAGGCCGTAATAGTTCCAGGCCCGCTGCAACCGATCCGGCAGCCAGTGCTGCCGGGGCGACAGCCTCACATAATTGCGCACCGACCAGTTGCGCCCCGGCCTGTCGCCATAGGTGGCGTTGGATTGGAACAGGCCGTTGTCGTGGAAAATGTCGGTATAGCTGCGCCCGTACAACTCCTGCAATGACGGGTGGGCCAGCGCCACATGGTAGCCTTCGTTATCCACATCGCACACCGACTTCCAGTTGACCGGGGTGCGCCCCCATATTCCCGATGTTCCGGTCGGTAAAATCCCTGCGGCGCGGAACCCGGTGAAATCCGCGTCATAGGGTTGCAGACAGTCCGCCACGCTGCGCTGTGGCCCGGGCAAAAAACGCACAAAGACAAAGCCGTGCCAGATCTCCATCTCGACCGGTTTCAGGCCAAAATCGGCACGGTTCATCCCGCCGAATGTTTCGGGGCGCGCAGGCCCACGCAGAGTGCCATCGAGGTTGTAGACCCAGCCGTGAAACGGGCAGACCATCGCGCCCTTGCAATGGCCCGCCGCGCCATCCGCCACCCGCGCGCCGCGATGGCGGCACAGGTTGTGAAAGGCGCGCACCCTACCATCCTGTCCCCGCACAATCACCGCGCGTTCGCCCAGCAGATCAAAACTGCGCCACCAGATAGACCGAAGGCCACAGCGTCACGAATCTATGGCCCGTGTCGCGTTCCGCCGGGGTCAGTCCGGCAAACACCGGGCCACAGGGGGCGCCGGACAGCGTCCAGCTTTCCGCGCCCGGTTTCAGGTTGCGCAAGGGGCTGTCCGCCGGGGTCCACCCCAAAGCTTCAGATGCCGCCATCACCCCGGTCTTGTAGATCGGCACCAGATCGCAAAGCTCGGGGTGGATCCCCGGGCAATGCAGGCATTCGGAATAGTTTTCCCAAAAGCTTTTCCAGTTGCAGGCAATCTCATGTTCCCAGTGGTGGCCGGTCAGCAGATCCGCCATCGGCCAGTTGTCCAGCGTGGTCAGCGGCACGTCGGACCAGATCGGACCGGTTTCCGAAGAACCATTCAGGAACAGAAACCCGTTCCACAGCCGATGCGCCATCGGCACCAGCCCATGCGCGGCCCGGTCGAAATCATCGGTGGGTCTGGCGGGGCCGGTCGCCACCAGCCGCCCGTCGCGGGCATCATAGGCCCAGGCGTGATAGGGGCAGCGCAGCAGTTTGCCCAAGGGTTCAACGGCGGCGCGACACAGTTCCGACCCGCGATGGCGGCAGGAATTGTGAAAGGCGCTGATTGTACCATTGTCGGCGTGGCACAGCACCACGTCGCCGTGGCCCACCTGCACCCGCCGCATGCTGCCGGGGGCCAGGTCGGCCAACCGTCCGGCACAGATCCATTGCGACCCGAACACCGCCGCCATTTCGCGGTCGTACCAGTCTGGCGACAGATAGGCCCGTTTCGGCAGCCCTTCGGGGCAGTGATCGAGGCGCGGCGACATTGGGTGGCGGTCTTGGCTCATCAGAACCTCCCTGGCGGGGTTGCGCGTTTGCGCGGCGGGTTGAAAAACGGCCGCTCCACCACCGTCACAGGCAGCATCAGTTTGACATATTGCAACTCGCGCAGCGCATAAATCTCGACCCACAGATTGTCGCCGCTGCGGTGGCGGGCCGGCACCTGCGCCAAAGCGATGGATTTCTTGACCGAGGGCGACCAGGCGGCGGCGGTGATGAACCCGGCCTCGGTCTTGCGATTGTGATAGAGCAGCGAGCCTTCGGCAGAGATGTTGCCTCCGACCTCCAGCGCCACCAGCGCCCAGTCCGATCCGCGCGCCTGTTCGGCCTGGAGTGCGCGACGCCCGGTGAAATGCCCCCTGTCCCAGTCGATCATCCACGCCAATCCCATTTCCAGCGGGCTGCGCGGCCGGTCTTCGCGCAGCGCCTGATCGGCGGCGATGAAATCCATGTTGGTGACGATGAACCCCGCCTCGATCCGGGCGAGGTTCAGCGCATCAGAGCCGATCGGGCGCAGGTTCCAAGGCGCACCGGCGCTGAACAGGTGGTCCCACAGCGGCAAGGCCTCCGTCGGGTCCAGCCACAACTCATAGCCCAGATCGCCGGTAAAACCGGTACGGGAGATGGTCAGCCTGCCATTCCCGAATGGATAGTCAGTCATGCGGAACGGCTTCAAACTCGCCACATCAAACCCCGCCGCTTTCAGCACTTCGGCAGAGCAGGGGCCTTGCAGCGACAGCGCGGCGATGGTTTCTGTGACCTCCACCACCGTCACATCGAAGCCTTCGGCAGAGTCCAGCAGCCAGTTCAGGTGGCGTTCCTGACAGCAGATCCTATAGTGATCGGCGGCGTGGCGAAACAGAGTGCCATCATCCAGCAGCTTGCCCGCATCATCACACCAGGCGGTATACTGCACCCCGCCCACCGGCAGTTTGGCGGCATTGCGGATGGTCAGCCGGTTCAGGTAGTCGGCGGCATCCGGCCCGCGAATGGCGTATTTCAGCATTGGGCACAGGTCATATATTGTGGCGCCGTTGCGGATGGCGGTATATTCCATATCGGCGTCGCCAAAGCACAGCGCGGCCCTATGGCCCGCCCACGGCCCCCAGCGGTGGAGCCGGTTCAAGGCGGCGGTCCGGGCATGAAACGGAGTTTGCAGCAACGGGGTTGCCGCATGGGTCAGGTCATCCGGGCGAATGGTCCGCATCATTTGCTCCCCGCCTGTTCGCCACGCGCCATGATCTGCCCGGCGGCATTCCAGCCTGCGGTGCCGTTGATGCCGCCACCGGGGTGGCTGCCAGCGCCTGCCAGCCACAGGCCGGGCAGCGGGGTTTGATACTGCGCCGCCGCCTGCAAAGGCCGGTTGAACAGCATCTGTTCCACCGCCAGTTCGCCGTGATGCCAGTTGCCGCCAACCAATCCGAACCGTTGTTCGATATCCTGCGGCATCAGCAGGTCGGCATGGGCGATCAGGCGGCGGAGGCCGGGGGAATGCGCCTCCAGCATCGCAAGGGTGTTTTCCAGCATCTGCGCCCGTGCCGCCTCTAACCCCGTTTTCGGGGCGTGGGGGGCATATTGCACGATCGCCGACAGGACATGGTGGCCATCGGGGGCCAAACCGGCATCATGTGCCGAGGGCAGCAGCAGTTCCATCACCGGCATGGCAGGCACTTCGCCATATTTGACCGGGTTGAACGCCCGCTCCACTGCTTCGGACGACGGGGCAATCACCATCCGGCTGCGCAGATCGGCCCCGCGGAAATCCGGTGCGCCGGTCAAGGCCAGCGTCAGCTTCGCCGCTGCCCCGCGTGAGCGGATATGACCGGTCTGGGTGTAAAAGCCGGCATCCAGCACACGCGGGCCAATCAGTTTCCGAAAGGTCGTTCGGGGGTTGATGGCGGAAACCACTGCGCTGGCGCGCAATTCCTGACCCGAGGCCAGAACCACCCCAACCGCGCGGTCACCCTCGATCACCACCCGCGCGACACCTGAGCAAAGGCGCAACTCTACCCCCGCCGCCCCCGCCGCCCCCGCCATCGCCGCCGCCAGTGCCCCCATCCCATCCACCGGCACCAGAGGGTTCGCCCCCATCGCCAGCCGGTTCAGGTACAGGATCAGCGAGTTGGGCGAACGCGGGCCAAGCCAGCTACCCAACGTGGCATCAAACGCCACCAGCCCTTTCAGACGGTCATCACTCAGGCTGTCCTGCACCACATCATGCACATTGATCAGCACCATCCGCAGCAATTCGCGGAACTCTGCCTGCCCCAAAGCGCGGATACCCAAGGCATGGCGCGCCAATTTACCCCATTGATTGCCAGCGCGCGAAAGGCGCGGCGGGGTCAGCAGGCGAAACGGGGCCAGCACCCGGGCAAACTCCGCCAGCTTGTGGTGCAGCGCGGCAAAAGCCACCGCTTCGGGTCCGGTGGTTTTGCCACCCAGCACTGTCAGATGGATGCCATCGGCGGCCAGCGCCGTGGTGGTCAGGGCTGGGTGAAACACCAACCCGTGCCGGTCCAGCGCCATCCCCGCCATCACCCGTGCATCCAGCCCCTGTGTCGTATGGGCCAAAGCCGGGGCGTGGTAGCCCGGGGCAAATTCCACCGTTCCGGCGCCGCCGCCTGCCTGTGCCGCCGCCTCCAGCAGCACGACGCGCCGCCCCGATGCCGCCAGCCGTGCGGCACAGGCCAGCCCGTTGACGCCGCCGCCGATCACGATGATGTCAGAGGACGGCATAGGCATCACGCATCCCGGTGGGGCGCTTCATCTCGCGCAGCACCTCTGCCGCCGCGTTGCGCCCCGGTGCCCCCATGACGCCGCCGCCGGGGTGAGTAGAGGAACCACTCATCCACAAGTCTTTGATCGGGCTGCGATATTGCGCATAGCCGGGGATGGGTCGGTTGAACAAAAGCTGGTCAAACGTCAGTTCGCCCTGAAAGATGTTGCCTTCGGTCAGGCCGATCTCTGCCTCCAACTCGCGCGGGGTGCGGACCTCGACATGCAGGACCCGGTTCTTGAAACCGGGCGAATAGGCCTCGATCTGATCGAGACAGGTCTGGCCAAAGGCGTCGCGGTCGGCATCTGTCCATTCCCGACCGGCGATCTTTGGCGGCGCATACTGCACGAAACACGACATGAAATGCTTGCCCGGCGGCACCATCGTCGGGTCGATCATCGTCGGAATCATGCAATCCTGAAACGGGTCGCGGCTGAAGTGCCCGTCTTTCCAGTCATCATAGGCGCGTTCCATCCGCTCGATGGAATCGGTGAAATGCAGATCGCCCTTGATGTTGCTGGCCCCGGCGGGCAGTGCCGGAAACTCTGGTGCAGCGTCCAAAGCGATGTTCAACTTGCCCGATGAGCCGCGGATCTTGAAATTCCGAACCTGGCGTAGGAAATCATCGGGCAGGTCGCCTTCATCCAGATGTTTCAAAAAGGTGCGTTTGACATCCATGTTGGAAATCACCCGCCGTCCCTTGATCTCATCACCGCCCGCCAGCGCCACCCCAACCGCCCGCCCGCTGCGCACCACGATCTTTTCCACCCCGCTGCCGGTCCTTATTTCCCCCCCCGCGTCCAGAAAAGACTGCGACAGCGCCCGGCTGATCGATCCCATGCCGCCCCTTGCATAGCCCCAGGCCCCGACATTGCCATCAACATCGCCCATATAGTGATGCAGCAGCACATAGGCCGACCCCGGCGACATCGGCCCCAAAGCCGTGCCAATGATCGCAGATACCGCCAGATAGCCCTTGATCACTGGATTCTCGAAATAGTCATCGAGGAAGTCGGCAATCGACATCGTCCAGAACCGCACGGTTTCGGCCAACTGCCGTTCCGACAACTCGCCCATCTTGCGGCCGAGCCAGATCAGTTCGGCAATGTCGCGGGGTTTGAAACTGGAGGGGTCGGGCGGGGTGCGCAGCAGCATCGGCCGGATAAACCGGCAAAACCGCAGGACATCGCGGGAATACAGGTCATAGGCTTCGGCATCGCGGGCCGAATGGCGGGCAAATTCGCGGCGGTTGGCGTCATGGTCGCGGTACATCCCCAGATAACCGCCGCCTTGGGTAAACACCGCGCCGCCTTCATAGGGCAGAATTTGCAGCCCGTATTTCGGCAGTTCCAGATCGCGCATGATTTCGGGCCGGAACAGCGATGCGACATAGGAGCAGTTGGAATAGGTGAAGCCGGGGTAAAGCTCGCGGCTGACGGCGGCACCGCCGACCCAGTCGTTCTTCTCGACCACCACAACCTTCAACCCGGCGCGGGCAAGGTAACAGGCTGTCACCAGCCCGTTATGGCCGCCGCCGACGATGATGGCGTCGTAGATCATTCGGCCTTGGCCTCTGCCAGCGTTTCAATGGTCAGATCCACCGCGCGTTCCACCGCTTTCAGCGTATCGGGCAGACAGGTGGCATCCAGCCCATGCGCCTCGCACATGAACCACGGCTCGCGGCTGTCGGGTTCCACAATGATGCCAAGGTCGTGCAGGTAATAGGCCATGGTGTCGTAAAACCTATAGTCCGACCGCTTCCAGTCGCGGTAATTGTCGGGGGCCTTTTCGGCAAAGAACAGGCCGAACATCGAGGGGTGGCCGGTGTAGGCATGCACGATGCCGCGCGCGTTCAGAATGCCCGAGATGCCTGCCATCAGCGCGGTCCCATGCCCGGCCAAAGTCTCCAGCGCCGGGGTTTCATCGAGGATGCGCAGGCATTCCTCGGCGGCGGCCAATGACACCGAATGGGCGGTATAGGTGCCGCCATGCGAGGCACCGCCAGAACGAAACATCCGCATCACTTCTTTACGCCCGGCAATCAGCGAGATCGGGTAGCCATTGGCGACCGCCTTGGCAAAGGTGGTGATGTCGGGCCGGACCCCCATGATCCCCTGAATCCCGCCTTTGCCGACCCGAAACCCGGTTTTCACCTCGTCGATGATCAGCAGCACCCCATATTGGTCGCACAGGCGGCGGGCCAGGTGCACATAGTCGACCTGTGCCATGATCCCGCAGCAGTTGCCCTGAATCGGTTCGATCAGCATGGCGGCAAGGGTGGAACCAACGCGCTTGAACGTATCTTCCAGCCGCTGAAAATCGTTCATCGGCACCAGATGCGCCAGTTGTCTGACGATGCTGGGGATGCCTTTGCCATAGGGGATCACGTCGGGGTCGCGGTTCGAGGTCGGGTCCCATTCCTCCATATTGGCTTGCCACATTGCGGCATCGAACAGGCCGTGGTAGCCGCCCTCGACCAGCAGATAGCTTTCGCGCCCGGTAAAGGCCCGGGCAAGGCGCAGCGCCGCCATCACCGCCTCGGTGCCGGAGTTGGAAAACCGCACCAGTTCGGCGGCAGGCACCATCTTGGCGATGCGGTCTGCCACCACCAGTTCGCGCTCGGTGGAAAGCGCAAACACCCCGCCCACTTCCATGCCCCGGCGCGCTGCCGCATCAACCCGGTCATCGGCATAGCCCAGAATCGCCGGGCCATAGCCCAGCCGGTAATCGACATAAGCGTTGCCGTCGATATCCCAGGTTCGGCCACCCTTGCCGTGATGCACATAGATCGTCCGGTCATCGCCCCAATAGCGGAATGTCGATGAAACCCCCAAAGGCAGGCGTTTCACCGCCTTTTGAAACTGTGCATTGGATTTCGTCAGGTCGCGGTGTGGCAGGTCCGTCATCAACATCCCCAGGGTGGTTCGGTGAAATTTCAATCTCGCAGATGATTGACTGATCTGTCAATCAGAAGAATAATGGCACATTCCCCGGCCCGGGATTTTCACAGGATACCAGACGATGACCGATGTTGCCCCAGACAGAACCGACCCGCCGCCCCGCACGATGAGCCGCGATACCCGGCGCCAACAGCTGATCGATTCCACCATCGAAAGCCTGGCGCAGCGTGGCTATGCCCGCACCACCCTGTCTGATGTGGCGCGGACAGCGGGGCTGTCACAGGGGTTGGTGAACTTTCACTTTGCCACCAAGGAAAACCTGCTGGCCGAAACCCTGGCCTATCTGGCCGAAGAGTACCGGCAAAACTGGACCAGGGCGCTGGAACGGGGTGGCGACGATCCGGCACAGCAGCTGGATGCCCTGATCTCGGCCGATTTCGACCCGGCGATCTGTTCCCCGCAGCGGCTGTCGGCCTGGTGCAGTTTCTGGGGCGAGGCGCAGAGCCGCCCGCTGTATCAGCAACAGTGCGGGTCAAACGATGCAGTTTATGCGCAAACCATGGGGGACATCTGTACCCGGTTGACCCGGCAGGGTGGCTATGCCGCCAATCCGGTGCTGGTGGCCCGGATCATCGGTGCCACCATCGAAGGCGTGTGGCTGGACCTGATGACCATGTCGGTCCCCTATGGGCTGGACGAGGCGCTGGCCACGGTGCGCACCTGCGCCGCGATGGCCTTTCCCCGGCATCTTGGACCGGATGGGGTTCTGCCAGCACCGGTCTGACCAATGCCGGTCTGGCCAGTGCCGCCCTTGCACCCGCCGCCCGGAACCCGCACCATCCGTGCGACCAGACAAAGCCCCACCCCCGGGGCAGGAGCCGCCATGTCCACCGCCTTCAGCTTCATGACTGCGACAGAGATTCTGTTTGGCCGGGGCAAGGCAGCGCTGGCTGCCGACCGGGTGGTGGCGCTGGGCACCCGGGTCTTTCTGCTGCAAGGGCAGTCGGGGACACGGGCGGACTGGCTGGCCGATGCGCTGTCGGCTGCCGGTGCCACGGTCTTGCGCCAAAGCGTGGCGGTGGAACCCGATCTGGCGCTGATCGAGGCGGCTACCCGCGCTGCCCGGAGCTTTGGTGCCACGGTGGTTGTCAGCCTTGGCGGTGGCGCGGCGATCGATGCCGGCAAGGCAGTGGCGGCACTGGTGCCTGCGACCCGGCCCGCGCTGGATCATCTGGAGGTGGTGGGCCGCAGCCTGCCGCTGGACCAGCCGCCGTTGCCGTTTGTGGCTTTGCCGACAACCGCCGGCACCGGGGCAGAGGTGACACGCAACGCGGTGATCGGGGTGCCGGAGCATCGCCGCAAGGTCAGCCTGCGCGATCCGCGGATGCTGCCCCGGCTGGCGATCATTGATCCGGCGCTGACGGATGGTTGCCCGCGCGCCATAACCCTGGCCTCTGGTCTTGATGCGGTGACACAGGTGATTGAACCCTACATATCGTCCCGCGCCAATCCGATGACCGATGCGCTGTGCGCGGCCGCCATCCCGTTGGGACTGGCGGCGCTGCACCGGCTGATGGTGGGCGAACAGCCGCAGGCGCGCGATGACATGGCCTTTGTCAGCCTGTGTGGCGGTCTGGCTTTGGCCAATGCCGGGCTGGGGGTGGTGCATGGCCTGGCAGGCCCGCTGGGTGGCCTGTCCAATGCACCGCATGGCGCGATCTGCGGGGCGCTGTTGCCGCATGCCCTTTTGCTGAACCGCGCCCGGGTCACCGACCCGCAGCGCAGAGCCCGGATCGATCAGGTTCTGCGCTGGATCGGTGCCGCCTTCGGCGTTGCCCCGGATCAGGCGGCGGCGACACTGGCGCTTTGGTCGCGCCAGTGCGGATTGCCGGGATTGGGTGCCATGGGGATCAGCGAAGACGATACCACAGCGGCGGCAGCGGCGGCGGCGACCTCCTCTGCCATGCAGGCCAATCCGGTGGCGCTGGATCAGGCCGACCTGATGCGCATGCTGCAGGCAGCCTTCTGAACCGGCGGCCCCGGTCCCAGCAGTCGGCACCTGATCAACCAATGTGCCCGGACGGCCAGACCCGCAAGCCCAGATCGCTGACCGGCGCTCTGCGGGCTGTACCGGTACCGGACCGCCCCACAGCGACGCCGTCGCCGGATCGGCCCCGGTGACCTGCCACAACAGGTCCGGCATCACCGGAAAGATGATGCCGATGGAGGTGGCATCGATGCCCACGGTCAACAGCAGGAACAGCAGGGCAAAATGCCGGTGGATGGTGAGTTTCCGGCAGGATCAGGCAAATGGGTCAGGATGGATCAGACCCGATTGCAGCCCCCGGCACAAGACAGGATCAGCAGCCACCTGTCCCACAACCCCTGTGCTGCCGGGCTTGTTTTTCGCCCAAATACTCATCTTTGCCCGATCCGCAGCGCCGCCGCTGGATCGCCCCGGGGCCAGGCCCCGAACCTGCAGAGCGCGGGCTACAGCCCAAGCCACGCCGCTCCGGGCCCGACCCGGAGCCTCGTTTTTCCGCAGGCGGGCCGCCGGGAGGCACCGGGTCACCCCCCGCGTTCGCAACGGCAGGCACCCGGAGCGGCGTCGGGTTCGCGGCAGCGGCAGTCCTTCAGTTGCCGCCGATGCCGCTCAGGGTGTCGGCCAGCAGCCGCACCACGGTCTGTTCGCTCAGATAACCGGTGACCGGCAAGTCCCGCGCGGTCTGATAGCGGCGGATGGCGCCGCGGGTGTCTTCGTCAAAGCTGCCGTCAACACCTCCCGGTTGCAGACCCAGCGCATCCAGCCGCGATTCCAGCATGGTGCGGGTGATGTCGTTCAGACCCAGCGCGGCTTCTTCAGCCTGGGCCTGCGCCAGCAGCGCGGCATCGGCACCGGTCGGTGACAGCGCGGCGATCCGGTCGCGGGCAGCGGCGGCAAAGGCACCTTCGGGAAAGCTGCGCAGATAGGCGCGGTAGCCGGCATCGGTGCCGGCGGCTTCGGCCTGATCCCAGGCGGCGCGGTCGCGCGCCTCGGCTTCCTGCCTGCGGCCATCTTCGATCGCTTGCAGCCGGTCTGCCGCCACTTCGGAATACAGCCCGTCGGGATAGCGTTTCAGATAGGCGCGCAGCCCGGCTTCGCGGCTGGCGGCGTCGCCTGCCTGATCTTCAGATCCGGTTTCCGCCCAATAGGCCCGGTCCAGCGCCGCTTGCTCGGCCTTGCGCCGGGCGGCTTCGGCTTCCAGTTCGGCGGCGCGGCGGTCGGCCTGGGCGGTGATGCGCACGATCTGGTCACGGGTCAGATAGCTGGTGGCGGGCAGGCTGTTCTTTTGCTGCCAGGCCACCACGGCGGCGCGGGTTCCGGCACCAAAAATGCCGTCGATGCCCTTGGTGTTGAACCCGATCAGCGTCAGCGCCTGTTGCAGACCGCGCCGCTGGTCGCGGCTCAGCGCCATCGCCTCCTCTGCCAGCCGCGCCTCGCGCCCCGGTTCAGACCGGGCCCGGGTCACCTCGGCCAGCGCTTCGGTAGAATAAAGCCCGCCGGGAAAGCGTTTCAGATAGGCTTCATAGGCCTCGGGGGTGTTCAGGCTTTTGGTCGCCTGCCAGAACGAGGTTTCAGCGGTGGCAGCCAGGGTGGCACCACTGGCGCTGTCGGCGGTCAGGGGCAGGAATGGCACCAGATCGGACAGAAAGCCATCGGCGATCAGGTCGGGCCGGGCGGCGGCCAGTGCCGACAGGCTTTGGCCCTTTTGCACCAGATCGCGTCCGGCAAAGGCGGCGACCTGCGCCGCTTCGCCCCGGATCACGGTGACACCCTGCGGGATGTCCAGCGGGCCAATGCCACTGGCCAGCCCGGTGCCGAGTGATATCCGCCGCTCTTCGGTGCCCAGCAACAGCAAGGCGCCACCGGGGGCGCCGGATGCGATTTCCAGCACGGTGGCCAGCGGGACACCAACCCCGTCTACCGTGGCCAGATCGGGCCTGTCGGCATCGGTGCCCAGAAACCAGGTGCCGCGTTCCGACCGGACAAAATGCCCCGAAAGCAGGATCACCAGCCGGGTGGTTTCATCACGGTCCACCAGCAAACCGGCCAACTGCGCCCGCAACTCGGCGACCGGCTGATCCATCGCGGCGATAACGGTGAACCCGGCAGTTGCCAGCGGACCTTCGGCCCCGGCCGCATCCCCGGCGGCCAGAATCGCCGCAGCGTGGTCATAGCTTTCGTTGCCAAGAATCAGCGCCCGATCATCGGCCCCGGCCGACCCGGCCAACAGCGACACCAGCACAACAAGCGTCTTTTGCATCACGGGTTTCCTCCGTCAGGGTGGGTGACTGCATCCCGGTCGGGCACCCATTTGGCCATAAGCTAGGCATTCACCGCCGGTGCAACAACCGGCGCGGCACACAGACCGGCGCCGGTTGGCAGGTTTCGGCGGTTCCCCGCTGGCGCGTGATCAGGGTTCTGTGCCCTTGCCAGGGCGGGGTTCCTGCCGCAAAAGGGGCCAAACGACGAGGAGCCAGACGAGGAGCCACGGGGGAAGGGATCATGACACAGCTTTGGGTCCGCGCCGAACAGCGCCCGAATGAGGAACGCGTCGGGCTGACCCCCGATGGTGCCCGGGCGTTGCTGGCACGCGGCATCGCCGTGACCATCGAAGCCAGTTCGGTCCGGGCCATCCCGCTGGCGGGGTACATCGACGCGGGCTGCACCATTGCCGCTGAAAACACCTGGCCCAGTGCCCCGCTTGACGCGTTGATCTTTGGCCTGAAGGAGCTGCCCGACGATGGTACCCCGCTCGGCCACCGCCACATCCTGTTTGGCCATGCCTTCAAGGGCCAATCGGCGGGTAGGGTGCTTCTGCGCCGGTTTGCTACCGGTGGTGGGGCACTTTATGATCTGGAATATCTGGTCGATGACAACGGGCGGCGGGTTGCGGCGTTCGGCTATTGGGCGGGTTTTGCCGGGGCGGCGCTGGCGCTGAAATGCTGGGTGGCACAGCAGCGCGGCGGCCTCTGTGGGCCGGTGGGGCGCTACCCCGGCAAGGCGGCGCTGCTGGCAGACCTGCGGAGCGAACTGGCGGCGATTGGCACGCGGCGGCCCCGTGCCATCGTGATCGGTGCCCTGGGGCGGGTCGGCACCGGGGCCGCCGACCTGTGCGCCGAAATGGGTGTGGCACTGACCAGATGGGACATGGCGGAAACCGCATCGGGCGGGCCATTTCCGCAAGTGCTGGCGCATGAGATTTTCCTCAACTGCATCCTCGCCCGCCCCGGTTGCCCGGTGTTTGTCGCAGCCGATGCCGCCACAGCGCCGCGCAAGCTGACGGTGATCGGCGATATCGCCTGCGACCCCACCTCGGCCTTTTCCCCGATCAAGGTCTATGACCGCGCCACCGACTGGCAGGCCCCGGCGCTGCGGGTCCATGGATCACCCCCGCTGGATGTGACGGCCATCGACAACCTGCCGTCGCTGTTGCCGGTGGAATCGTCGCAGGATTATGCCAGCCAGTTGTTGCCGACGCTGTTGGCGCTGGAGGATCTGGATCAGGGGGCCTGGGGCCGGGCCCGCCGCGAATTTGACCGCCAGATGGCGGTTTTGGAGGATGCACGATGACAATCCATTGGTGTGGCACCGGCCTGTCGGCGGTTCCGGGTCTGCGGCGGCTGATCGGGGCAGGGCACCCTGTCGTGGTCTGGAACCGTACGCTGGACAAGGCGCGCGAGGCAGTGGGCGATCTGACCAGTGACATCCGCCCCTATGATCTGGCGGCGCTGACGGCTGCGGTGGAAACAGGCGATCTGGTGGTGTCGATGCTGCCCGCCGATCAGCATGTGCCGATTGCCGCGATCTGCGTGGATAAAGGCGCGCATTTCGTCTCATCCTCCTATATCGCGCCGGAAATGCAGGCGCTGGACGCTTCGGCGCGGGTGGCGGGTGTGGCGCTGGTCAACGAGGTCGGGCTGGACCCGGGGATTGACCATCTGATGGCGCATGCGCTGGTGGCCGACTACCGCGCCGCCAAAGCCTGTGCGCCGGACAATGAACTGTCGTTCACCTCCTATTGCGGCGGTGTGCCCAGGATCAGCAATGCCTTCCGCTACAAGTTCAGCTGGTCACCGCTGGGGGTGCTGAAAGCGCTGCGCTCGCCGTCGCGGTCAATCCGCGACTTTGCCGAGCACAGGGTGGCACGGCCATGGGACGCCATTACCCGCTATGATGCGCCACTGCCGCAGCCCGAAAGTTTCGAGGTCTATCCCAACCGCGATTCCATGCCGTTCATCGCCGATTACCAGTTTGATCCGGCATGGAAGCTTCGCGATTTCGTGCGCGGCACCATCCGGCTGAACGGCTGGGCCGACGCCTGGGCCCCGGTGTTTGCCGAGATCGAAACCCTGTCGGGTCCCGCAGGCGATGCGCGGCTGAAACAGATGTCCGACCAGTTCTGGCGCGACAATGCCTATGATGCCGGCGAGCCCGACCGGGTGCTGCTGTTCGTGTCGCTGCAAGCGGCGCGGGCGGGCAAAGTGGTGTGGCACAAGACCTGGGCCATGGATGCCTGGGGCGACGCGCGCGGCACCGCGATGGCGCGGCTGGTGTCGGTGCCGGTGTCACTGGCGGTCGAGGCGGTGCTGAACCGCGAGATCCCGGCGGGGGTCCATGCCGCCCCACATGACCCGCGACTGGTCAGCCGCTGGATGGGTGAAATTGGGCGACTGGCGCAGTATCTGGAGTTGAAGGACCATCTGGCGTAGTCGCGGGGTTGTGTAGGGCGACCTTGGGGCGCGTCTGGCACCGACCACGCCACCTTTCCCGCGCCGCCCCTGCGAAAGCAGGGGCCCCGAGGCTTGGGTGCGGCATACGACACTCCCTCGTTCAGCGCGTCAGACTCGAGGCCCCGGATCACCCCTGCTTTCGCAGGGGCAGGCTCCGGGGCGGCGCGGTGTTTGGGACGCGCGCTGCAAGGCCTTTCACCCGGCCCGGAACAGCCCGACGCTGATGTGGCGCACTGCTGCCCTCGCCCGCTCGCCTTCATCCAGCCGCAGCAGATCAAGCGCCTGCACCGGATGCACGGCACCATTCACTGTGACGCTGCCCGCCTCCAGCGCCAGCACAAACCCCACCTCCCCCGGCGTCACCGCCCCATCCACCCTGACCTCCGCCCGCCAGCGCCCCCGCGCCACCATCAGGTTGAAATCGGTGCAGGCTGCGCCAACCCCCACCGCCGCTATCGCCGCATCGCCGGGAAACGCCACCGGCACCAGGGGCGCTGCCTGCACATCCATCCCGCTGCCCACCAGCCGGAACCCCGGGCCATCCAGCACGGTCAAAACCCGGTCAATCCCGGGAAACTGCGAAAACGCGCCATCCTCCACCACCGAAGCGATGGAAAGCCGCCACTCGATCCCGACCGGCCCATCGGCCCGCGCCAGTTCCAGCGTGGTGCCCCGGCCATTGGCCCAGGGCATCGCGCGGTAATCCGCCCGGGTCAGATGCCGCATCAGGTCAGACCAACCGGTTTCGGGGTCAGCGGAATGACGTTGGGGTCCGGTGCCAGCTCCTCGAAATCGAAATTATCCAGCCGCTGCGCCCGCCGCGCCGCCTTGTCGGACGAAATCCGGATTTCACGCACATCATTCTGCGCCTGGGTGAAATGGTCATCCAGCTTGCCGACCCGTTCGCCCAGCCGCCGCACATCCTCAAACAGCGCATGCAACTCGCGCCGGATTGCGCCTGCCTGTTCGCGCATCCGCGCATCTTTCAGCACGGCGCGCATGGTGTTCAGCGTCGCCATGCAGGTGGTCGGCGATACGATCCAGACCCTTGCGGCAAAGCCTTCGCGCACCACATCGGGGTAATTGGCGTGCAGTTCGGCATAGACCGCCTCGGACGGCAGAAACATCAGCGCGCCATCGGCGGTTTCGCCTTCGATGATGTATTTTTCCGATATCGCCCTGATATGGGCGCGGACCGAGGTGCGCATCGCCCGCGCTGCCTCGGCCAAAGCCTGCGGGGTGTCGGCGCGGCGCAAAGCCTCATAGGCTTCCAGCGGAAACTTCGCATCAATCACGATCGGACCGGGCGGGTTCGGCAGGTGGATCAGGCAATCGGCGCGTTTGCCGTTGGAAAGCGTCGCCTGCATCGTGTAGGCATCGGCGGGCAGCGCCTTCAGCACGATGTCGTGCAACTGTATTTCGCCAAACGCCCCACGGGTTTGTTTGTTTGACAGGATATCCTGCAAACTCAGCACATTGCCTGACAGCTTTTCGATATTGGCTTGTGCCTTGTCGATGGTTTCCAGCCGTTGTTGCAGATCACCCAAACTGCGAGCGGTGCGGGTTGATGAGCCGTGCAACTGCTCGCCCATCAGGCGCGACACCTCTGCCAGCCGTTGTTCCATCACCTGCAGCATCGCCGACTGGCTGACCGCCTGCGCCTCTGACACATGGTGCAACCCACCAGACAGTTGGTGCTGACCATCTGACAGCGCCTGCACCCGGTGGCCCAGTTGCCCGATCTGATACAGCATCGGCTCCGCCATCCGGGCAGAGCGGGTGCTGGCGCGCAGGATCACCACCATCAGGATCAGGAACAGCAGCACCAGCCCGGCACCGGCCAACAGCTTTTGCAACTGCGGGTCAGACAGGTCAAAGCGATAGGTGCCGATGGTGATCATGTCCGCCCGAACAGCCGTTCGATATCGCTCAGCTTCAGTTCCACATAGGTCGGGCGGCCATGGTTGCAGGTGCCGGAATGCGGTGTTGCCTCGATCTCGCGCAGCAGGGCGTTCATCTCCTCGACCCGCATCAGTCGGCCAGAGCGCACCGAGCCATGGCAGGCCATCCGCGACAGCACCGCCTCCAGCCGCGATTGCAGCGCGGTTGAATCGCCAAGGTCCGCCAGTTCATCCAGAATGTCGCGCAGCATTGCACCAGCGTTGACCTGCCCCAGCAGCGCCGGGGTTTCGCGCACGGCGATGGCAGAGCCGCCAAACGGCTCGATGCTCAGTCCAAGTTTCGCCAGATCAGGGGCCAGTTCCAGCAGCCGCGCTGCATCACCCACCGACAGTTCGACAATCTCGGGGATCAGCAGGGCCTGCGCCGCCACCCCGGTGTCCCGCATCTGGCGTTTCAGCCGCTCATAGACCAGCCGTTCATGCGCCGCGTGCTGATCGACGATGACAATGCCGGTATCGGTCTGCGCCACGATGTAGTTTTCATGCAGTTGGGTGCGGGCCGCCCCCAGCGGATGACCGGTGCCAGTCGGGGCACCGTCGCTTTCAAACCGGGCGGTTGGCTGTTCGGCAAATCCGGGGGCATCAAAGGCCGGGGCCATGAAGGCGCGGGCAGCACCCAGAGCGCCTTGGGATGGCCGGTCCATCTGGTAGACCCGGGGCGCCGCTGCCCGCCCCATTTCCGGCACCATCGCTCCCAAAGTCGCCCCGGCAAGGGTGGTTGACCCCCGGTGCCCCGCCTCGGCCAGCGCATGGCGCAGCGCCGACACGATCAGGCCACGCGCCAGTGCCGGTTCGCGAAACCGCACCTCGGACTTGGCGGGATGCACGTTCACATCGACCCGTTCCGGCGGGCAGGTCAGAAACAGCACCGCCGCCGGGTGGCGGTCGCGGCTGAGAAAATCCCAATAGGCGGCTTTCAGCGCGCCGATCAGCAACCGGTCCTGCACCGGGCGGCCGTTGACGAACAGATATTGCGCCACCGACGACCCGCGCGAATAGGTCGGCAGGGCGGCATAGCCGGTCAGCCGGATCCCCTCGCGTTCGGCGTCGATGCGCAGTGCATTTTCGGCGAAATCGGCCCCGATCACCCGCGACAGCCGCCCGATCAGCGCATCGAACAGCTCGCCCTGCCCGGCATCGGCACGGAACAGCTCGCGGCCCCCGTCTTTGGTACCACTGCCCCCCGACACATCGGTCAGGGTGAACGACACATAGGGTTCCGCCATCGCCAGCCGCCGCACCACTTCGCCAATCGCCTGCGCCTCTGCCCGGTCGGTGCGCAGAAACTTCAGCCGCGCCGGGGTGGCATGGAACAGGTCGCGCAGTTCCGCCACGGTACCGCGCGCCAGAGCCGCAGGCTTCACCGGCGCGATCCGCCCGCCATCCACGGTGATGCTGGCCGCCTCGGACCCCCCTTGTCCCAATGCCCGCGATGTCAGGGTCAGCCGGCCCACAGCACCCATCGACGGCAAGGCTTCGCCACGAAAGCCAAAGGTGTGGATGTTCAAGAGGTCGCTGCCGTCGATCTTGCTGGTGGCATGGCGCGCCAGCGCCAGCGCCAGGTCGGCGGCTGCGATGCCATGGCCATCGTCGCTGACCCGGATCAGGGTCTTGCCACCATCGGCATAGGCCACATCGACCCGCCGCGCCCCGGCATCCAGCGCGTTTTCCACCAGTTCCTTGACCGCAGAGGCGGGCCGCTCCACCACTTCCCCCGCCGCAATACGGTTCACCGCCGCCTCATCCAACTGGCGGATTGCGGGTGGAGATTCGGCCATGTTGCGGGGTGCAGCGTTCATGCCACAACCCCTAGCATGGTTGGCGGTGCGGGGCTACAGATTCGCTGCGGGCCACGCCGCTCCGGGCCTTACCCGGAGCCTCCGGTGACCCAGACCCGGCCCTATTCGCCCGAGGCCACCCCAACCGGCTGCCCCACCACCACGAAATGCAGCTGATCCGGCTGGATCAGCCGTTTTGCCACCCGGGCCACGTCGGCCAGAGTCACCGCTTCCACCTTGGCGTTGCGGGTGGTGATATAGTCGATCGGCAGATCATCCAACTGCATCCCGACCAGAATGTCGGCAATCGGGCCATTGCCATCGAACCGCAGCGCATAGGCCCCGGTCAGATAGGTCTTGGCATTGGCCAACTCGGCTTCGGTGATGCCGTCGGTGGCGCGCAGCCATTCGGCTTTGACCACATCAATCACCTCTGCCACCGTTGCATTGGCGCTGCTGACCTGCCCCATCAGCAGTTCGGCATGGTCCATCGGCACCAGAAAGGTTGATATGCCATAGGTCAGCCCACGCTTTTCGCGCACCTCGGTCATCAGCCGGGCCCCAAACCGGCTGCCACCCAGCACTTCATTCAGGATATAAGCAGGGAAAAAATCGGGGTCGTCGCGGGTCATCCCGGTTTGGCCAAACAGGATCACCGATTGCGGGGTGTCAAACGGCACCACTGTCACACCACCCGCCAGCAGGTAGGCGGCGCGGGGTGGCAGCGGGGCACCGCTGGCGGGCAGGTCAGACAACAGGCTATCGAGCAATTCCCCCAGTTCGGCGGGTGAAATATCGCCAACGGCCCCAACATAGATCCGGTCGCGGGTCAGGGTTGCCTGATGGGCTGCCACGATGTCATCCCGCGTCAGCGCCGCGACTGACTCCAGCGTGCCATCGCGGGTTGAACCATAGGGGTGGCTGCCAAACGACAGCGCATCATAGGTGCGGCTGGCGATGGTGTCGGGGTCCTGTTCATCGGATTTCAGACCCGACAGCACCTGCGCCCGGACCCGTTCGATCGCCTCGGCTGCGAACCGCGGGGTGATCAGCGCCTGGCGCAGCAGGTCAACCGAGGCGTCGCGGTTTTCGCTGAGAAACTGTGCCGATATCGCAATGGTATCTTCACCGGCGCGAAACGCGTAACTGGCGGCCAGCGCCTCGCGCGCCTCGGCAAAGCCGGTGGCATCCAGATCCCCGGCACCTTCCTCGATCAGCGCCGTCATCAGGTTGATCGCGCCGCGTTTGCCGGGGGCATCCAGACTGGCACCGCCGCGAAAGCGGATTTCCAGTGCTACAAACGGGATCGAATGTTCCTCGACCAGCCAGGCCGTGATGCCACCCGGAGAGGTGACTTCGGTGATCGGCACTTCGGCCCGGGCGGCTGTCACGGACAGGCTCAGCAGCAGGGCCAGGGTGGCCCCCGGCAGGAAACGTAACGTCATGGCTGCACCTCTGTTGCGCTCTGTTGCACCAGCCAGCCGGTGACGGCTCGGTTGCGGTTCAGCACGGCCTTGGCGGCTGTCATGACATCTTCGGGGGTGACAGCCGCCAGAATCGCGGGCCAGTCCTCGATATCCTGCAGGGTCAGGCCGGAACTCAGCCCCTCGCCATAGCGCCGCGCCAGCCCTTGTACATCATCTTTGCCATAGATCTGTTCCGCCTTGATCCGGGTCTTGATCCGGGCAAACTGGCCTGCGTCCGGCCCGTCGAGCAGAAACTGCGCCAGAACCCCATCGACCGCATCTTCCGCCGCTTGCAGGGTGACCCCTTCGGCAGGCACCACGGCAAAGCCGAAATTGGTATCATCCAGCGACACCCCGTCATAAAACGCCGAAGTATAGATCGCGGTCTGGCTGTCAAACTGCAGCTTGCGCCCCAGAACCGAGGTGGCCCCATTGCCCCCCAGCAATTCCGCCAGCACCGTCAGCGCCGCTGCGGTCTTTTGGTCCCCGGCGTCGCGTTCCGGCGCCATATAGGTGCGGATCACATAGGGCTGTGCCACGCGGGGGTCGGCAAAGCTGATGCGCCGCTCTGCCAGTTGCGGCGGTTCTTCGGGGCGGACACGGGTTGGCAAACCGGCAGTGGGTTGCAGCGGGCCATAGTTCTTTTCCGCCAGTGCCCTGACCTCTTCCGGGTTCACATCACCTGCCACCACCAGCGTTGCATTGTTGGGGGCATAATAGGTGTGGTACCAATCGAGCGCATCAGCCCGTGACAGCTGTTCCATTTCGTGCCGCCAGCCGATGATCGGCACCCCGTAGCGGTGGTTCAGCCATTGTGCGGCGCGGCGCTGTTCGGTGAACAGGGCAGCGGGGTCGCTGTCGGTGCGTTGGCTGCGTTCTTCCAGGATCACCTGGCGTTCGGGATCGACATCGGCATCCGACAGCACCAGACCCCGCATCCGGTCGGCTTCCAGCCCCATCATCAGATCCAGCCGGTCGGCGGCAATGCGCTGGAAATAGCCGGTGTAATCCCAGGTGGTAAAGGCGTTGTCATTGCCGCCGTTGGCTTCGACAATGTCGGAAAACTCGCCGGGTTTCAGGGTGCCGGTGCCTTTGAACATCAGATGTTCCAGAAAATGCGCAATGCCGGAAACGCCCGCCCGTTCATCGGCGGAACCGGCGCGGTACCAGACCATATGCACCACCACCGGGGCGCGGTGATCCTCGATCACCACCACATCAAGGCCGTTGTCCAGAGTGAATTGGCTCAGCACTTCGGCGCTGGCAGGGGCAGCGGCAAAAGCAAAGGCAAAGGCCGACAGCAGCAGCGGCGCGATTGAAAAGCGGGTCATCAGGGCTCCTTGCCGGCGGCACTTGAACGGGGTGGTTGGTAGCACTGACAGCAGACCTACACCGGCAGGGTGCCAAGGCAAGTGCCCACAACGCAGATGTGACAGCACGTCATTTTCCCACCGGGAACGGTGGTGCCGAAACCGTGCGGACACCGGCTTTGCGCCAGCGTGCCAGTTCAGCCTCCTGATCCAGCGACATCGGCAGATAGGCGCGGTAATAGACGGTGACGGCAAACAGCCGCTCCAACAACCGGCCGTCATGCTTGCGGCGATAATCCACGTCTTCGGCGGCCAGGGTGCTGCGGATATCGGGGGCGACACCGAACCGGGTCGCCGTCGCCAGAATGGCGCTATCGCCGGCCGGGGCACGGGCGGTCACTGCGGCATTGCCACCCAGCGCCGCAATCGCATCGGCCTGTGGCGTCGGATCGGTCAGACTGGCACCCCCCGGTGCCGGTTCCGGCAAAGCCGCCAGATCCTCGGGCATCTGCAACGGTTTGGTCGGCAAAATGCCGAATTCATCGGGGCCACGGGTATCAGAGCGCAGGTTCATCAGCTGCGGTTGGCGTTTGCCGTCACAGGCAGCCAGCAGCAGAACCGCAGCCACCAGACCCGCCATTCCGATCCGGTTCCTGATCGGTCGCAACCGCATCACCGCCTCCTCACCCATTCCACCGCCCCTGTGTATCGCAAAGGTTCCGGGCCGTCACGGGGACTTTTCCCGACCGGAAAACACGATCAGCCCCAACGCGCCAGCGGCAATGCCGACATCGGCGATGTTGAAAGCAAAGGGATTGTCGATGCCACAGCACGACATGTTCAGAAAATCGGCAACGGCACCATACAGCACCCGGTCCACCACATTGCCCAAGGCGCCGCCAACCAGCAGCCCCGCCGCCACCTGTACCGTCATCGAATGCCGCTCGCGCCGCACCCACAGCCAGACCCACAGCGCAATCGCCAGTGCAATGGCAATCAGCGCCCAGCGCCACAGATCGCCGTAGCTGGCGAACAGGCCAAAATTCACCCCTCGGTTCCAGGCCATGCGAAAGTTCAGATAGGGTGGCCAGACATTGATCGCCAGCTTTTCCGACAGGCCCATCAGGTGAACCACCGCATATTTCGACAGTTGGTCTGCGGCAAAAACCGCTGCTGCCACTGTACTTGCTACCCGCATCGCACCTGTTTTCCTCTGCAGTTCCGGCCCTTGGCCGACCTGATCTCGTGTTCACTTGCGCTTGTTTTTCGCGCAAATACTCTGCGGGTGCGGCCGTCGATTCGCCATCGGTCCGAGAACCGATGGACGCGGGGGGTGCAAAACCCCCACCGCCCCCACCGCCCTCAATGCCGGAAATGCCGCATGCCGGTGAATATCATGGCAAGCCCCCTTGCATCGGCGGCGGCAATCACCTCGGCGTCGCGCAGCGATCCGCCGGGCTGGATCACCGCGCTGGCCCCGGCCTCTGCCGCTGCGATCAACCCATCGGCAAAGGGAAAGAACGCGTCAGACGCCACGGCAGACCCCGCCAGTGGCGAGGCGTCCAGACCAAGCACCTCGGCCATGTCCTGTGCCTTGCGGCTGGCGATGCGGGTGCTGTCGATCCGGCTCATCTGACCGGCACCAATGCCGACGGTGGCACCATTCCTGGCAAAGACCACGGCGTTGGATTTCACGTGTTTGGCGACGGTCCAGGCAAACAGCAGGTCGGCCAGTTCAGCACCGGATGGCGCACGGCGTGTGACCACCCGCAGATCGGCGGCGGTCACATGCCCGGTATCACGGTCCTGCACCAGAAAGCCGCCAGCCACCGGGCGAAAGCTCAAGCCGCCCGCCAACGGGTCGGGCAGGGTGCCGATGGTCAGCAGCCGCAGGTTCTTTTTCGCGGCAAACACCGCTCGCGCCCCGTCGTCGGCATCGGGCGCAATCACCACCTCGGTAAAGGTGCCGGAAATCGCTGCGGCGGTGGCGGCGTCAATCGTGCCGTTCAGCGCAATGATGCCGCCAAACGCCGAGGCGCGGTCGCAGTCATAGGCGCGGGCGTAAGCCTCGGCCAGCGTCGCCCCCCGCGCCACACCGCAGGGATTGGCATGTTTGACGATCACACAGGCGGGACCCGTTGCTGCATCAAACTCCGCCAGCAGTTCCACCGCGGCATCGGTGTCGTTGATGTTGTTGTAGCTCAGCTCCTTGCCCTGCCATTGCCGCGCGGTGGCGACACCGGGGCGGCTGGAGCCGTCTCTGTAAAACGCGGCATGCTGGTGCGGGTTTTCGCCGTAGCGCAGGCTTTGGGCCAGAACCCCGGCAAACACCCGGCGGGCCGGGGTGGCTTCGCCAATTGCCGCCGCCATCCAGCTTGACACAGCGGCATCATAGGCCCCGGTGCGGGCATAGGCCTTTTGCGCCAGGTGGCGGCGAAACGCCAACCGGGTCTGGCCCTTGTGCGCAGCCAGTTCCGCCAGCAGCGGGCCATAGTCGGCAGGGTCGGTGACCACGGTGACAAAGCCGTGGTTCTTGGCGGCAGCCCGGATCATCGCCGGGCCACCGATGTCGATGTTTTCGACACAGGTGTCATAGTCGGCACCTTTGGCCACGGTGGCTTCAAACGGGTACAGGTTGCAGATCAACAGGTCGATCGCTTCGATGCCATGCGCCGCCATCGCCGCCCGGTGGCCTGCGTTATCGCGCAGCGCCAGCAAGCCGCCATGGACCGCCGGATGCAGGGTTTTCACCCGCCCATCCATCATTTCGGGATATCCGGTCAGATCAGCAACATCGCGCACCACCATCCCGGCCTGGCGCAGCAGATCGGCGGTGCCACCGGTTGACAGCAGTTCGATGCCCTGTGCCGCCAAAGCCCGGGCCAGATCAATCAGCCCCGCCTTGTCAGACACGGAAACAAGGGCGCGTTTCAGCGGCCAAAGGTCGGTGGTATCCGTCATGCTTGCCTGTTCCCGGTCGTGATCGCAGCCTCAGTCCTGTTCCTGCCCGCTGGCTGGTCCCAGATCGCGGATGCCCTGCGGGGTATCCTTGGTCTTGGCCAGTGTCCAGCTGACCTGGCCCGCATAGTCGATCACAGCGCCGGTGAGAACGATTTGTTTGGCATGACGCGGCTTCAGGCGGTGTTTTTCCAGAAAGACCGAGGGTTCCAGCCCCAGATCGGCACCGCCGTGGGGGCGAAACTGCCAGTGTTCGCCGCTTTTCAGCGTCAGCAACACCGATGCGCCCCTTTCTTCCAGCTGTGCTTCGACATCGGGATGCAGGTGAAACCGGATGACATAGCGCAAGCCGTGGCCCGCCGTGCGGTTGCGCCCGACCGCCTTGTCCAGCCGTTGGCGGCCTGCGGGATCCATGGCGCCAAGGGTATCCTCACCGACCAGTGACCTGCCATCAAACGACAGGTTCATCCGCCGCACATGGGTCAGGCCAAAGCCGGGCACAAAGCCATCATGGCCGACAATCAGCGAAATGCCGGAAGGGCCGGAGACCTGTTGCGCATTCACCTTTGCCGGCGGGTCCACCAGCAGCAACCCGCCACCGCGTGACGGGCGGTCCTGGCGGAAATGGCTGGAGGACAGGCCATCGATCGCCAGGGTCGAATGCGATGCGGTGGCGCGGCCCGCCTTGGCCCAATCGGCGCCAAACGGCAGGCCGGAACCGCAATTGACGATCAAGGGCCGCCGCCCGCTGGTGACTTCAAGCGCCAGGGTCGAGGCATGGGCAGTGCGCGCCGCCGCACCTGATGGCGGAGCGGCGGCATCCACGATGACGCTGGTGCGCCCGGCGCTCATCCGGGCAAAGCCCATCGCCAGCAGCGCCGGTGTGCCGCGTGGCCGGATGCCGGATGCCGCCAGCGCCTGATCCAGCCGCCCCAAAATACCCCGGCCGCCGCCGTGAAACCGCGCCAGCGCGCCATCGGCATGACGCAGGGCGCGCAGGGTCGGGGCGATACGGGCAATGGCATCCAGATGGCCGCGCCCCGCCATCTGCCCCGCCTCGGACATCACCTGGGTAGCCAGCACCAGCAGGCTGAACAGATCCAGCAATTCCTCGGGGTTGCGCGACGGCAGGGCACCGCCACTACCCACCAGCCGTTCGCAATCGTGCGACAGGGCGGTGGCGGCAGGGGCCAGCAGGGCGGCCAGCCCCTGCAGCGTCGCCCCGGCCAGAATCAGCGCCACCAGTGCCTCTGCCCGGGGCAACCCCAGCGGCAGACAGTGCCAGCGGCGGTGCACAAACAGCGCCTGCCGCGCCAGTGATGCCAGCAGTTTGGCACTGACCAGCGGGGCCTGGCCCTCGGTCAGCAACGCGCCGTGGTGGATCAGCCGGATCAACCGCCGCCCGGTCAGATCCGGGGTCCAGCCGGGGCCGGTGCCACGGCCAAAACGGGCGATCCAGTCATAGGTCCAGGCCCGCGCCAGCCCGTTGGCCGGTTCATCACCAACCGCCACCAGATCATCCAGCCACAGAAATCCCTGCACTTCCCGCTCAAAGCCGGGACTGGGCGGCAGAATGGTCCAGACCGACCGGCCGGGTGCCGCGACCAGATGACCGGCAAACTGGAACTGCCCTTGCACCAGATGCTGTCCGGCGCGGCAAAAGCCGATGGTGCGTGGTTGCGGTTCAGCGGCAAAGGCCGGTTTGACAGCGGCAAAGACCGCCAGCCGCGCGTGGATGCGGTTCATCACCCGGGCGGACAGCGGCAGCTTTGACTGTGAACCGGACACGCCTGCCATATCTTGCTGCGCCGCCTTGCTACGCCATTGTAAAACGCCGTGATCTGGTCCGGGTCCAGCTTAGCGGCGGCAAGGCGCGCTGTCACCGCTTGATCGCGGCGAGGCCCGACATTGTTTCCGGTTCGCCGACGAAGAACCGGCTTTGCCACCAAACCCGCGCCGCCCCGGGCCTGACCCGGGGCCTCTTGTCCGGTGGCGGGTGAGGCCCCGGATCAGGTCCGGGGCAGCGCGGTGCGGATACCGACGCAGCACCCGGATGCCCGGTGCTATCCGGCCTGTTGCAGGGCTGCGATGTAAAAGCCGTCGATGCCGCCAAGGCTTTCCCAGTGATCGGGGCGGAGGCGCAACCCACCCTCGGCGCTGCGCCAGTCCGGGCTGATCCCGGGCAGATCCAGCGCTGACGGCACTGTGCGCAACCCGGGGTGGCGCGACAGGGCGGCAACAACCTGCGCCTCGCCTTCTTCGGGCAACAGCGAACAGGTGCAATAGACCAGCCGCCCCCCCGGTTTCAGCCAAGCCAGTGCCCGGTCCAGCAAGGCCGATTGCAGCGCCAGCAGCGGCGGCAGATCAGCCTCGGATTTCACAAACGGCAGGTCGGGGTGGCGGCGGATGGTGCCGGTGGCGGAACAGGGGGCATCCAGCAGCACAGCGTCAAACAGCCTGCCCGGTTCCCAGGCCAGGGCATCGGCGGTGACGATGGTGGCCGCCAACCCGGTGCGGGCCAGATTGTCGCGCAACCGGGCGAGGCGCGGGCCGGAGATATCGACGGCTGTCACCCGTGCCCCGGCTGCGGCCAGTTGCAGCGTTTTCCCCCCCGGTGCGGCGCACAGATCCAGCACCTCGGCCCCCGCTGCCGGTGCCAGAATTCGGGCGGGCAGTGCTGCGGCGGCATCCTGCACCCACCATTGGCCACTGGCATAGCCGGGCAAGTCGCTGATCTGGCCCGACGCGGCGCGGCGCAGCGACCCGGTCGGCAGGCTCACGGCCTCGGGCATATCGACCGCAATGCCGGGTTTCAGCGTCAGATCCAGCGGGGCGGGATGGGCAAACACCCGCTCCATCGCTTCGACCGCCGGGCGGCCATAGAGGCCGACCAGCGGTTTGCGCAGCCAGACCGGCAGACGCTGCGGCGGCAGTCTGGCCCAGTCCCCGGGCGGTGTGGCCACCGCCTTGCGCAGCACCGCGTTGACCAGACCGGTCAGATGGCCGGTGCGGTTGCCATGGCGCACCAGTTCAACGGCGGCGTTGACGGCACCATGGGAGGCCGCACCCTCGACCATCACCTCAACCAGCGCCAGCCGCATCGCATTGAGAACCGTCACCGGCGGCATCTTGCGCAGATGCGGGCCCAGCAGACGGTCCGCCGGTTCGAGATGGCGCAGCACCGTCAGCGCCAGCCGTTGGGCCCGGGCGCGGTCTGAGGGCGCAATCGCCGCCAACGGCCCGGCAGGGTCGGCCAGAACCGTGGCCAGCATCTGCCCCTGGTCCAGCACCAGATCCAGCAAGGCCAGCGCCGCACGGCGTGGCACCAGACCGATCTTTCCCGCTGAACTGCCTGTTTGTTGCATCTGTCTGGCCCTGCACCCGTTGACGACCGGGCAATCTGTTGCGCCTATAGCAGAAGCCGTTTCCGCGCAAGGAACCCAAGATCATGGCTGCAGAACCTGCCGACATGACGACAACCCCGGCATCGCGTGCCCTGGCCGAAGCGGCCGAGCGCCGCCGGATCGCCGCTGCCTCGGCACCGGCACCGGTGGAACTGGGTGGCCGCAACGGGCCGGAACCGGTGCGCTATGGCGATTGGGAAAAGAACGGGTTGGCGGTGGATTTCTGACCCCGGCACGGGTTTGGCCGGGAAGATGAGTATTTGAGCGAAAGACAAGCTGGCAGCGTTACAGCCCCAGCACATCCGCCATGGTATATTCCCCCGGTTCGCGGTTTTGGCCCCACAGGGCGGCTTTCAGGGCGCCGCGGGCAAAGATCGACCGGTCGGTGGCGATGTGGCGCAGCACGATGCGTTCGCCGGGGGCGGCGAAGATCACGTCATGTTCGCCGACAATGTCGCCACCCCGGATCGCGGCAAAGCCGATGGCGCCCCGGCCCCGGGCCCCGGTGATGCCGTGGCGGCCGCTTTCGCTGTGGCTGTCCAGATCGATGCCGCGCCCTTCGGCGGCGGCGCGGCCCAGCATCAGCGCGGTGCCAGAGGGGGCATCGACCTTTGAGCGGTGATGCGCCTCGACAATCTCGATGTCGAAATCGGCGTCCAGCGCCGCTGCGACCCTGCGGGTCAGCTGCACCAGCAGGTTGACGCCGAGGCTCATGTTGCCGGCCCGGATGATGACAGCATGGCGGGCGGCGGCGGCGATCTTTTCCAGATCGGCAGGGTCCAGCCCGGTGGTGCCGATCACATGAACACACCGCGCCTGCGCCGCCAGTTTGGCGAAATCGACGGTGGCGGTGGGGGTGGAGAAATCCAGCACCGCCTGCGCCCTGGCAAAGGCCTCCAGCGGGTCATCGGTCACCGGTACACCCACAGGGCCGCCGCCCATCGCTGCGCCGGCATCGCGGCCGATCCAGGAATGGCCGGGCCGTTCCAGACAGCCCGCCAAGGTCATGGTATCAGAGGCCGCCACCATGCGCACCAGCATCTGACCCATGCGGCCTGATGCCCCTGTGACGACAATTCCCGGCTTGTGCTGCATGATCCGACCCCCCGCTTGTGCTGCCTGATAACGCAGCAAGGGCGGCGTGCAAAGGGTGCCATTGCCGATGCCCCCGCGCTCTGTCCCATCGTCGATATTGCAGCGCGCCGCCGCTTGCCCTAAACCGGCGCAATGTCAAACCGATCCAAACCTGCCGCCGGCTCAGCCTCTGGCCCCTCGCAGCGGCAATTGCGCGTGGGGGAAATGATCCGCCGCCGCCTGTCCGAAGTGTTGAACCGGGGTGAGGTCCATGACCCCGACCTCAACCGGATGTCGATCACCGTCGGCGAAGTGCGCACCTCGCCCGATCTGAAGATTGCCACCGCCTTCATATTGCCCCTGGGCGGGCAGGGCCGCGACGCGGCGCTGTCGGCGCTGCGGCTGCACCGGGTGGAACTGCGGCGCACCGTGGCCAAGGGTCTGTCACTGAAATACGCGCCGGAACTGCGGTTTGAGCTGGATGAAAGCTTTGACCGGATGGATGAGACCTGCCGCCTGCTGGCGCAGGCTGTGGTGC
>JAYTDA010000371.1:0-4168 GCA_043736155.1 Paracoccaceae bacterium
GGCGGTCATCAGGACCAGGCCTCTGCCGCCTCAGCAGGCGCGATCATCGCCCCGGCCTCGGCCACTGCCACGGCGAGGGGTTTTTCCACCATGATATGCTTGCCCGCCCGTGCCGCGCGGATGAGCTAGTCGGCGTGCATCGAATTGGGCAGCGCGATGCAGACCGCGTCGATGGCGTCTGACGCCAGCAGCGTATCGTAACCGGCGTAAGGCACCACCTGCGGCACATTGTGAAAGGCGGCAAGTTTCGCCCCCTTGTCCGGATCGCCGGTCACGATGGCGGCGATGGTGGAGTTGCCGCTTTGCGCGACACCGGGCATGAAGGCTTCCTGGCTAGTCCAGCCGGCGCCGACCACTGCATATCTGATTATCCTGGTCCCTCCGGTTTTCAGGCGTAAAGCGCAGGACACGGCGGGAAATTCAGGTGGATACGATCCCCCGATGCCATGCCATCGACAATCTGTCCGGCGATGGATGTGGTGACATAGCCGTCCCATGCGCTGGCCCCGACGGTGCGCCCGTCGCGGGTGGCATCGACCCATGCCTGCATTTGCAGCCGGTAGCTTTCCGTGAAGCGCGGCACCCAGTTGGCGGGAAAGTCGAAACTTTGGGCATTCGACAGGTTGGTCAGCACCCGGGTGGGCGCCGCCATTTCGATGGTCCCCGACCGGCCCACCAATTGCGCATGCACATGATAGCCATAGGCCGCGTTCATATGCACCTCGGTCGAGACGATCTCGCCCTTGTCGGTTTGCAGGGTGATCATCATCGGGTCACCGCCGGGGGCTGCGCTGACCTGCGCCGTCACCATTTCCGACCCCAGCAGCCAGCGCGAGATGTCAATCTCGTGCACGAATGAATTGGTCACCGCCATCGCACCGGTAAACCATTCGGGTGCCGAGACGTTGCGGTGAATGTTGTGCAGCAAGACCGGTGCGCCAATACGCCCCGCCAGCCGCGCCGCCTGCATTTCGACATAGGCCGGGTCAAAGCGGCGCATGAAACCCACCGTCACCAAGCGGCGGCCAAGGGCGGCTTCGGCCTGCACAATCCGCAACCCTTCGGCGGCAGTCGCAGTGATGGGCTTTTCGCACAGCACCGGCTTGCCTGCGGCAAGACAGGCCAGCGCATAGTCCGCATGGGTGGCATCGGGCGAGGCGATCACCACCGCCTGAACCGATGCGGATGCGATCAGCGCATAGGCATCGGTGAACACCGCCGCCCCAGGCGCCGCCGCTTTTGCACGCCCTTCATCTGCATCGCAAACGGCGGCCAGATGTGCGCCGTTTGTCGCCTCACGCAGCAGGCGGGCATGTTCCGCCCCCATCACCCCGGTTCCGATCACTCCAACGGCGAGGCTCATGCTACATCCATCCAAGTCTGCGCGGCGGATGACCGCTGTATGGTTTCCACCAGGGTCTGAATCCGCAGGCCTTTGCGGAAGTTGAACGGTTCGGGGGCGCCTGCGATGGCGTTGACCAATCCTGCGACTTCGATGGCTTTCAGATCGTTGAAGCCGATCTGGTGGCCTGCGGCGACGCAGAACAGCCCGTAGGGGGCGTGGTCGGGGCTAGTCTCGATGCGGCGAAAGCCTTGGCGGCCCTTGGCATCGGTGGTCGAGAAGGAGTTGAGGACGTTGAAATGTTCCTGGCTGAAGGCCAGCGCGCCCTTGGTGCCATAGACCTCGAAATCATGCTGCATCTTGCGGCCGGTGGCGATCCAGTTGCCTTCAATCGAACCGGTCGCCCCACTTTCAAACCGCACAAAGGCCCGGCCAATGTCATCGACCGAGACCGCCTTGCGCCCGCCGCGACCGTCCGGGCGTTCATTGATCATCGTCACAAGGTCGCCCATCACGCGGGTAATCGGGCCACACAGGAATTCCGCCGTGGCCAGCGCATGGCTGCCGATATCGGCCAGCGCGCCGCCGCCCGCCGGATCGTGGCGGAAGGTGTAGTTGCCCGCCGGATCGGCCATGTAATCTTCACAGTGGATGCCACGATAGCCGCGAATTTCGCCCAACTCGCCGCCTGCGATCATTTCGCGCGCAAGGCCCAGCATCGGGTTGCACAGATAGTTGAAGCCCACTTGAGTTTTCACGCCCGCAGCTTCGGCGGCCAGTGTCATTTCCAGCGCTTCGGCGGCCAAAGGCGCCAGCGGCTTTTCGCAATAGACATGCTTGCCGGCGGCAATTGCGGCCAGCGACATTGCCTTGTGCAACGCATTCGGCGCGGTGATCGACACCAGATCAATCGCGGGGTCTGCCATGATGTCGCGCCAGTCGGCGGTGGAATGGGCGAAACCCAGCGTCTGCGCCGCACGGGCCGCCGTTTCGGGTGTGATGTCGGCGACGGTGTGCAATTCCAGATCGAACGGCAGGTCGAACACCCGCGGCGCCAAGGTGAAGCCGAACACATGCGCCTTGCCCATGAAGCCGGTGCCGATCAGGCCGATGCGCAGTTTGGGTTTGGTCATTTGATCGCGTCCTTATTGACGACAAGGGCGGGGTCCAGACGTCCCGCGAAATGGTCGAGCACGTTTTGCACCGACGCCACGGCCATGCGCTCGGCGGCTTCGCGTGTCAATCCGGCAGTGTGGGGGGTCCGGATCACCTGCTCAAAGGCCAGCAGCGGATGGTCGGGCGCGGGGGGTTCGGCATCGAACACATCCAGCGCCGCCGCCGCAATCTGGCCGGAACCCAGGGCATCGGCCAAGGCGACCTCATCCACGATGCCACCACGCGCGGTGTTGATGATGATGGCCCCGCGCTTCATCGCAGCCAGTTCGGCGGCACCGATCAGCGGGCCGCCCGCCTTGGGGATATGGACGGATACGAAATCGGCCTGCGCCAGACCCGTGGCCAAATCCGGCACCGAAGCTGCCGGACCATCCGGCCAGCCTTGCGCCAGCAGATAGGGGTCATAGGCTGCGATCTTCATGCCAAAGCCCGCTGCCATCCGCGCCAGATGGCGGCCGATCCGGCCATAACCGATGATCAGCAGCGTCTTGCCCGAAACCTCGACCTGCTCCAGCCTGTTGCGCCAGATCCAGGGGCCACGGCGCACGGCGGTATCGGAACGGATCAGCTGCTTGGCGCAGGCAAGGATCATCATCATCGCATGTTCTGCCACCGAAACGGAATTCACATCACCCACGATGCACAGCGGGATTTTGCGCGCATTCAGCGCGGGCAGGTTCACTGCATCATAGCCCACCCCGTGGCGCGACACGATCTGCAACCGGCGAGCTTTGGCCACCGATGCAGCGCCCATTGGCTGGGTGCGGATCACCATCGCGTCAGCCTGTTCCAGATAGGGCTGATACGAGGCTTCCGAAATGTCTTCGACATGGGTGAAGGTCACACCCGGTACGCTGTCCAGCAAGGCCAGCCCTGCCGGGTGCAATTTGCCCGCAATCAGGATATACGGCATCAGTAAGCCCCCTTTTCCGCCTTGCCCTGAGCCGTTTCGGTCAGCTTGCGAAAGCCTGCAACGGCAGCGCCTGCGGCGGCGGCAAGAAAGCGACTGTCGCCGCCGACCGTGGTCATGTGGTAGCCCCAGCCAATCGCGCGGGCGGCATAATCGGGTGTGCCGCAATGCAGGGCGGCGCGGATGTTGTTGGCCTTGCAAGCGGTCACAATGGTGTGCAGGGCGGCAATCATCTCGGGTTCTTCGCGGTCGAAGCCGGGGGCAAGGCGGCCTTGGGTCAGCGACAGCGCGAGGTCAGCGGGGCCGACATAAATGCCGTCAAGACCGGGGGTGGCGGCGATGGCGTCAAGGTTGGCCATGCCTTCAGCGGTTTCGATCATCGCAAAGGCCAGCATGTTGCCGTTCGCCTCGCCCGCGTAGTTCGCCCCGGCGGCAAAGGACACCCGGGTCGGGCCAAAGCTGCGCTGACCCAGCGGCGGATAGCGCAGATAGCTGACAAACCGCGCGGCCGCTTCGGCGGTGCTCACCATCGGGCAGATGATGCCGTAAGCCCCGGCATCGAGCGCCTTCATGATGATGCCCGGTTCGTTCCACGGCACCCGGGCCATCAGGGTGGCCCCGCTGGCCCGCATTGCCTGAAACATCGGCAGCAGGTTGGAATAGTCCAGCGCGCCGTGCTGCATGTCGATGGTGAGGCTGTCGAACCCTTGGGCCGCCATGATCTCGGCGCTGAACGGGTT
>JAYTDA010000372.1:0-2311 GCA_043736155.1 Paracoccaceae bacterium
ACGCGCGGTCGGGGGGCTGTGCGGCCGGGGTGCCGCCGGATTATCTGGGGTTCCGGCTGGTTCAGGATGCGGCAGGCTGAGGTCAAGAAAAAGGGCGGTCCCGTCGCCGGGGCCGCCCTTCTTGCTGCGCCTTCCCAGCTACTTAACGATCTGTGCGACCAGCGGTTCGAACCGCGTCTTCGCCTTGCCCTTCAGCACGACAGCCATCACCGCCTCCTGATTGGCCGGCGCACCGGCCTGAATCAGGGCGACCATGCCCATCATGAAGTGCGGGGTGCATTTCACGCCATAAAGTCCCTCGGCAGTCAGCGTCAGGACATAATCCTTGCCCATGGCGCTTTTGAATTCCTCGACGCCTTCGGGCAGCATGTCGTCGATGCCTTCGGCATTGTGGCCCTTGTCGGTGGAAATGAAGGTGACGGTATCGCCCACGGCGGCCTTCACGAAGGCGGGCTCGAACACCATGGCACCTTCTTCGCCCTTGTTCAGCATCTTCACCTCGAAATTCTCGGCAAAGGCGGCGGGGGCAAGCAGCAGCGCGGCAAGGCTGGCGGCGATCAATTTCGGAAACATGGGTCGTCCTTTCGCGGAACGGGAGAGATTGGTCTTGACCCGGTTCTAGGCTAAGGTCACGAGCGTTTCGTTGCGCTGCCACAACATCGGAGGCTTTTGGTTGAAGAAACTTGACGAAAGCCTGCTGACCGATCTGCCGCCGTTTCGCAAACTGACGCGCCCGCAGATCCGCGAGATTCTGGATGAGGCAACACCGCAGCGGTTCGGCTCCGGCGTGGCCGTGTTCAGCGAAGGCCAGCCGGTCGAGCGCTTCTTTCTGCTGCTGGACGGGCATATCCGGGTGATCCGCACCACCCCCGGTGGCGATCAGATCATCGCGCTGCACATCGCGCCGGGTCAGTTGTTCGGCATTGGCGCGGCCCTGGGGCGGACCATATATCCGGCCACGGCGATGACGGCGGACGAGTGTCTGGCCCTGGCGTGGCCCAATCGGCTGTGGACAACGTTCACCGAGCGTTACGACGGCTTTGCCACCGAAACCTACAAGACGGTGGGCGAGCGTCTGGGCGAGATGAACAACCGGATCGTCGAAATGGCGACGCAGCAGGTCGAACAGCGGGTGGCCTGCGCCCTGTTGCGGCTGGTCACCCAGACCGGCCGCAAAGTGGATGGCGGGATCGAAATCGGGTTGCCGATCACCCGGCAGAACATCTCCGACATGACCGGCACCACGCTGCACACCGTCAGCCGTTTGCTAAGTGGATGGGAACGCGACGGGATCGTGCAGTCCGAACGCCGAAAGATCACCGTGACGGCGGCGCACCGGCTCGTCATGCTCAGCGGCGGTGTAGTCTGACGGCGCGGGGTCACTCACCGGCCATTCGGCTGACGCCGAACCGGGTTGGGCAGGGTCAGCAGGGGTGCAAAGCGCCAGACGAACAGGCCGAAACCCAGCGTCCACAGCACCGCCGCACACCACAATCCGGCGGGGGCCGGGACCAGCACCCGCACCAGCGCCGCCACCACGACGCAGGCAAAGGCCAGAATCAGCCCCGCCCCGGCCTGCAAGTCCCGCCCGGTGTGCCCCAGTGATGCGCGCATCATCACCGCCAGCGTCATCCCGCCAAACCCGCCGATCCCCAGCAGATGAAGCCCGGTTGCGACAGGCAAGATCCCGAGCGACGCCAGCCCCAGCGTCGCCAACCCCGCCGGAATGAACGCGAAGGCCAGATGCAGCATCCCCACCATCGGCGAGTGCCAGACCCGCCAGCCGCGCCACCGCGACAGCCGATACCCCTGCAACGCCCCCGCCCCCAGCAGCGCAGCCCCGGCCCAGACCGAGACCGGCCAAACCACCCAGATCAGCAGCGCCAGCAGCGACACACCAAGGCTTACCATATCGAATTGCCCGAACGGCACCGGCAACAGGCCCGGCTCTGGCCCGCGCTTGGCCAGAAAGTTGCGGGTAAAGCTGGGAATGATCCGGCCCCCGATCAGCAGGATCAGCATCACCACCATCGCGAACCCCAGCCGCCGGCCAACGTCGGCACTGCCTTTCGTCATCGCCTCCAGATGGAAGGTGACGTTCGCGACCAGATAGGCCAGCACTGGGGCGACCACCTTCAGGTTGCCCCAGTTCCGCCCCACCACAATCTCGGTCGCCACCATGACTCCGATCGCCGCCATGAACGCGCAATCGACCGCCATCACCGCAAGCGACCCCAAATCCAGCAACCCCGCCACCGCCAGACGTCCCGCCAGCCAAACGGCGGCCAACACCATCAGCGGCCAACCCCGC
>JAYTDA010000373.1:0-1633 GCA_043736155.1 Paracoccaceae bacterium
GTATCTTCTGCGGATATCTGTCGTGCAGGGGGCTTACCGTGTTTTCCAACCTTCTCATTTCCACGCGGTTGCGCGGTATCGGGGCGATCGGGATCATCGCCACATGTTTGACGGCAGCGGCGGGATCGTACGGCCTGCTGCGCAGCAACACCGGGCTGGAGGCGGCCATCACGGCCACCTCTGCGGTGTTTCACCAAAAACAGGCCGACATGATGCACGACGCCCTGCGGGCGGATGTGCTGAACGCTCTTGTCACCGGCCCGGGCGCGCAGGCGTCGGACCGCGCCGGGATCCTCGCCGATCTGACCGAACATACCGAAAGTTTCACCCTGTCCATTGCGACCCTGCAATCCCTGCCGCTGCCCGATGCGGTGCGCGCAGATGTTGACAAGGTGGTGCCGGCGCTGAAGGTCTACATCGCCTCGGCGGCCGCGATCATCCGTCAGTCGCTGAGCGACCATGACGCGGGTCTGGCCATGCTTGCGCAGTTCAGCGCCGATTTCACCACGTTGGAAACCGAATTGGCGGTGCTGGGCGAAGCGATCGCAGCGCAGAGTGTTGCGTCCGGTCGGGAAGCGCGGGCCGAAAATACCCTGCTGATCAAGGTGCTGATCGGGGCGGCGGTGGTGGTTTCTGCGGTGATGTTCGCCGTTGCGACGCTGATCGCCCGGTCGGTCACCCGCCCGCTCTTGCGTGTCAAGGCGGCCATCGGTGATGTGGCGCAGGGCTTGCTGGACCTTCCGGTCGCCGACGCCGACCGCCGCGATGAGCTGGGCGAGATCGCCCTGGCGCTGAACGTGCTGCGCAGCAAGCTGCTGACGGCGCGCGACATGGAAAACGACCGGCAGGAAAGCACGCAGCGACAGGTGGTCGGCGAACTGAGCATCGGGCTGCGCAACCTGGCGAACGGCATCCTCACCCGGCCGATAGAGGTCGAATTCGGCGCAGATTACGAAACCCTGCGTCACGACTACAACCAGACGCTGGACCGGCTGCACCAGACCATCACCCAGGTCATCATGGCCGCCCAGCAGATCCGCGGACGGTCTGTCGAGATCAGCCAGGCTGCCGACGATCTGTCGAAACGCACCGAAAACCAGGCGGCGACACTGGAAGAAACCGCAGCGGCACTTGACCAGTTGACCGCGAGCGTCAAGGCAGCCGCCGACGGCGCGCGCGAGGTGGAGCGGATCGTGCGATCGGCACGCAGCGAGGCGGAGGAAAGCGGATCGGTCGTGCGCGGTGCGGTCGAAGCGATGACCGGCATCGAGAAAAGCTCGGGACAGATTTCCACCATCATCGGGGTGATCGACGACATCGCGTTCCAGACCAATCTGCTGGCGCTGAACGCCGGGGTCGAGGCGGCGCGGGCCGGCGATGCGGGGCGCGGTTTTGCGGTGGTGGCGTCGGAGGTGAGGGCGCTGGCGCAGCGGTCTTCGGATGCCTCGCGCGAGATCAAGATGTTGATCAGCACCTCGGCACAACTGGTCACCACCGGGGTCGACGCCGTGGGCCAGGCCGGCAAGGCGCTGGCCAGCATCGTCACCCGGGTGGCACATATCTCGACGCTGGTCTCGGACATCGCGGCCGCGGCGGCACAGCAAAGCAGCGGTCTGGCCGAAGTGAACATCGG
>JAYTDA010000374.1:0-4319 GCA_043736155.1 Paracoccaceae bacterium
AGCCGCGCCGATGGAAACGCCGCCCGCAGCCCGATCCAGAACCGGTCGGCGGCGGTGACGCCGTGGTCGGTCCGCCCGCCCGGCAGTTCCAGATGGACAGCCCGGTCATAGATCCCCGGCAGCGCCGCAAAGTCTGCCGCCATGACCTTGCGCAGCATATCTTCGTAGCGCTGGCCCCATTCGTTGTCGTTGCCCTTGCCGGTGTAAGGACCGGCGCGGTCGTCCTTCCAGGTGAATGGCCGCTTTGCCGTTGCCGGTCCGCCCTGGGCCGCGATCTCTGCCGCCGCCGCGTCGCGCGGGGTCATGCCACGCTGACGGGCCGATGCGCCGTGATCGTAGACCAGCCATTCGTCGGTGATCTGACCGGCGATGCAGAAGCAGTCGGCAATCACGCGTTCAACAATGCGCCGCCCGGTCGGCTGCCCGCGGTCGTCGAGGTCGCTGAAAATCTCCAGCACCCGGTGCGACGACAGGAACCCGTCATCCTCGTTGCCCGACCAGATCACATCCTCGCCCAGCAGCTGAAGATCGGGGGCACCGGCAAGCGCCTGGTTGGTCTCGTCGATCACCGCCTGTGCGCCGACGACGATACCGTTCGAGCCGCGCTTCAGCATCTCCCTGCCATAATGGTGGTGCAGGGTGGCGATGCCGCGATCTTCCCAGATTTCCTTGGTGATCCCGAGGATGTAGTGCGGCAGATCGGTCCACCGTGGATCAAAACCCTTCATGACAAACCCTTTCATCCGGCAGGCCGCTCGATTCAGCTTTGCATACGCTTTCAGCGGGGCATTACCACAATACAATGGCACTTGTAACGCTTGCTAACTTATGGTTTGGTATAAATTGCAAACGTCTGCAACAATAATCTGACGCAATGATCGTCTCATCAGCCGAGGTCAACCATGAAATTCCATCGGATCGCTCTGTCTGTCGCTGCGCTGGCCGTCGCCGGGCCGGCTTTTGCCGATTGCGGTATCAAGGGCGGTTCCGTCCGCATCCTGTCCAACGATTTCGAGGCGCTGCACGTGGTCAGTGCGGCAGCGGCCCTGTGCGCCACCGATGCGGTGACGGTGACCTCGAACGCAACCACCGAACACAAGAACATCCAGGTGCCGGCCCTGACGGCAAACCCGGCCGAATACACCGTTGCGATGGTCGCCAACAACTCCATCGTCCCGCTGCTCGGCGATGGCCTGATCCGCCCGCTCGACGATCTGGTGGCGAAATACGGCCAGCAGCTTCAGCCCAACCAGCTGATCAAGATCGACGGCAAGGTCATGGCCATCGCCTTCATGGCAAACGGCCAGCACATTGTCATGCGCGGCGACCTTTTGAAGCAGGCGGGGATCGACCCGGTGCCGACCTCATGGGCTGGCGTGATGGAAGCGGCCGGCAAGATCCGTGACCAGGGCCTGCTGGAATACCCGCTTGCGGCGTCGGATGCGGCGGGATGGGACCTGGCGGCGGAATTCGTCAACATGTATCTTGGCACCGGGGCCGAGTTCTTTGAACCCGGCACCGCGAACCTTGCCATCGACAACGATCAGGGGCGGCTCGCTCTGCAGACCATGCGCGACCTCACACAGTACATGGCACCCGACTACGTGACGTTTGACACCGATTCGATCGCACAGACCTACCGCGACGGCAAGGTCGGCATGATGAACAACTGGGGCTCGCTTGCGGGCACGCTGATCGACCCGACCAAGGCGCAGCCGACCGTTGCCGAGAATACCGTGTTCGCCGCTGCGCCGACGATCGGCGACGGCACGATCCCGGCGGCAGCGCTGTGGTGGGACGGTTTCACCATCGCCGCCAACGTGACGGACGAAGATGCCGAGGCGAGCTTTCAGGCGATGATGAACGGCATCGCACCCCAGACGGCTGCCGATAACCCGAATGCCGCCGTCTGGCTGATCGCGGGCTATCAGCCCGGCCCCGCCGCCGTTGGCGTCGTCGCCAACGCGACCTCGGGCGCGCGGCCCTATCCGATGGTGCCGTGGATGGGCCTGCTGCACGAGACGCTTGGCAACGAACTGGCCGACTTCATCAAGGGCACCGAAGAGGCCGACAGGGCGCTTGCCGACATCAAGGCGGCCTACAGCGCCGCTGCCCAGCAGGCCGGATATCTTCAGTAACGCGCATTGGCAGTAACGCGCGCCGGCAGTAACGCGCGCGGGGCCCGGGAGCGTCGATCCGGGCCCCTTCACCATTCCGGAGAGCGACGGGGGGACCGTGCCGCATTCGACCTTCTTCCGCTTCATGGGTCCCTCGCTCATCGCGATGTTTCTTTTCATCGCGCTGCCCATCTTGTCTATCGTCGCGCAGTCGCTGCACATCGAGCATCCCCAGGTCGTCGTTGTGTCCGAAACCTGCCAGCCGTTCGACGGCTGCACCGAATCGACCAGCGTGGATGCCGCAGCAACAGCCCAGTTGCGCGCGGACCAGCCGCTGGGGCAGTTCAACGGGTTTGGCACCTACATCGACCGCAACCACCTTGCCTTTGCCGACGTCGGCGCGATCCTGTCCGACCATGCGGGGTTCGGCGATATCATCGCGCGGATCTACAACTTGCCGCTTTATCGGGCGCTCGCGTTCACCGTCGCCTACACCGCCGTGGTGACGCCGCTTGCCATGTTGCTCGGCTTCCTGATTGCGCTCGCCGTCAATACCGTGCCGCAGATGATCAAGGGGCCGATTGTCTTCTTCAGCCTGGTCCCGATGCTCGTGACGCCGCTCGTCGGGGCGCTCATCCTCTATTGGATGCTGAACGCCGAAGGCATCCTCGGCGTGGCGATCCAGAACATCTTCAACGATCCGAACCTGTCAACCCGCACCTCGGCGCCGCTGACCTGGGCGACGCTGATGACCTACGGCATCTGGACCAACGCGCCTTTCAGCTTCATCGTGTTCTACGCGGGCCTGCAGGCGGTGCCACGCGACACGCTGGAGGCCGCAATGATTGACGGGGCCAGCCGGTTCGACCGCATCCGCTTTGTCGTTCTGCCCTCGATCCGCCCGCTGATCCTGTTCGTCCTGCTGGTGCAGCTGATGGATAACTTCCGGGTGTTCGAGCCGGTCATCAGCTTCAACGCGGCCGCCAATGCCACCTCGCTCAGTTTCCTGATCTACTCCAGCCTCAATACGCAGACGACGCAGCTGTTCGGTTCGGCGGCGGCCACCTCGGTGATCACCATCGGCTTCATCACCGTGCTGATCGTTCCGGTCCTGCTGCGGGTCGCGCGCGAACTTTCGGCAGGAAGAACCTGATGGCCGACGCGATCAACCGCCGCCCACCCTTTGTCGGCTTCGTCGCGATGGCATTCGTGCTGTTCTGGCTGATTGTCGCGGCTTTCCCCTTTGTCTGGACGGTTTGGGGCTCGTTCAAGGTTCAGTCCGACTTCTTCTCGCGCGACAGCTGGTGGAACGCGATCATTGGCACCAACACGATCCGCGTCATGCAAAGCCCCTTCACCGGGGATGGCTATTACGGTGCCTGGATCACCACCGGGTTCTGGCGTTCGGCGCTGAACACCGCGATCATCACGGTAAGCGTGACTGCCATCTCGCTGGCGCTCGGCACGCTGGGCGGTTATGCGCTGACGCGGTCCACCTATCGCTACCGGTTCGTCATCCTGGTGGCTGCACTCTTTTTTCGTGCCATGCCGGACGTCACGCTGGTTTCGGGCTATCTGCTGCCGTTCTTCCAGTTGAACATCTGGGGCTATCTGCCCACCGCCGTCATCGTGCTGGTCGCCCTGAACCAGCCTTTCACGCTGTGGATGATGTACTCGTTCTTTCAGGGTATCCCGCGCGATCTGGATGAAAGCGCGCTGGTCGACGGTTGCACCCGGTTTCAGGCCTTTCGCCTGGCGATCATGCCGGTGATGTGGCCTGGGGTCATCACGACCGGGCTTTTCTCGTTCCTGCTTGCCTACAACGACTTCAGTGTCACCGGCCTGATCCTGACCGAGCAGAACCAGACCATGGTGCCCAAGATCGCCAGCTACCTTGGCCAGATCCAGTCCGACGGCAACATCATGTACGCCGTTGCCGCCGTGGTCAGCATCACCATTCCGATTTTCCTGCTGGTCATGTTCTTTCAGCGCTATCTCGTCTCCGGGCTGACGGCGGGCGCGGTCAAGGGGTGAGATCACACCTGGGCGAGGGCGGACCCGCCCCCGGCACCATGCGGCTGTCAGGGGCGCGGCGCTTCGCGGTCGCCCCGGTCATAGGCTTCCCACCCCTCGCCCCCAAAGACGTCACGGCCGAGTTGCAGGCAGACCGAGGCAAAATCGACAAAGACCGGGTTATCGGCG
>JAYTDA010000375.1:0-28860 GCA_043736155.1 Paracoccaceae bacterium
CACCATACCCGACAAAAGGTGCGCGCAAGCACGACACCCTGCGTTTCATCCAGGACGGAAAGCCAATCGGTCGACCAAAAGGGCCGCTGGCATCAGAGGCAGACCATGAAAGGCCAACGCCGTCTCAGGTCACCTTTTGCCCCTGCTGCCACACTGCCCGCCGGATCCGTGCCACCTTGTAGGCATCCATCGCCGCCATCGCCCAGACAAACAGCCCACCGGCAAATTTGCCGACCACCGACACGTCCGGGGCGGCGGTTTTCAGGGTGAAGCCACCGAGCAGAATGGCAAAGAGCACAAAGATCAGCCCGCGCACCGGTTGGCGGTTCAACACCTGACCCACCCCCGGCAGGATCAGCGCCACCAGCAGCACCAGCCGGGGAGGCAGCGGTGCCATCATGCGGCCCTGGCTTTGGCAGCTGCCAGAATATCGGCTTTCAGTGCCAGAAGCAGGTCCAATACCGCCTTTACCCGGGCCGGCGCCAGCGGCTGCCGCCCCAGTTCGGCATCGCGGAACAGGAGATATTTGCCCCGGTCGGCCTGATCGCCCTGGAAAACGATCCGCAGCCCCTTGGGCGAGATCAGCAGCTCTTTCACCCGCACATCGGCAAACAGCGCGGCGTGGCGGGCGATCAGCGCCTCGGGCAGCACATGGCCGGGATCATCGCTGCGGATACCGGTGCCATCCGGCAGGAACGCCGGGCACGGCAAGCCGTGCGGCAGGCTGGAATAGTGCGAAAACACCTCCATCCCGGTGGGGCGGGTCATGATGTCCAGCGTAGCCGCCACCGGCAGCGGCTGGGGCAGCGAAATCATCACCCACAGCGACGGCAGCTTGCGATAGGTCAGACTGTCGGGCAGGGCCTGCAGGTCAATGAGGTTGGCACCGACATGGCCGCTGACCCGGGTAAAACCAGTGGGTTGGCGGCGGGCCACCACCCGGTCAAACAGGGCATTGGTTGGGGTAAAGTAGTGTTCGCGGGCATGAGCGCGGCCAGCCTGTGCCCTGGCCAATCGGCCTGCCAACCACAGGGCCAGCACAAACACCACAGTGGCAAGAAGGATTGGTACAGACATCACGGCCCTTGCGTCGCATGGCCCGCCCCGGGGGGCAGGCCATGGTGGGTGGAATCAATAGCCCTGTGGTTTCGGCCAGGGCATGGTGAACTGTGCCCCCCGGTTCACAAAGCGGTAGCGCCAGAAGTGGAACCACAGCGACACCACGATGTAGAACACGATCATCGCCACCAGCTGGGTGCCATAGCCAAGGAATACCGCGAAAAAGGTGATGGCGCACAGGAACAGCAGCACAATCGCGGGCAGCGGGTGGAACGGATGTTCATAGCCGCGCTTGATCGAGTTCAGCGGCCATTTGCGGCGGAACATGATGATGTTGAGCGGCATGAAGGTATATTCCAGCAACCCCGACAGGATCGAGAAGGTGATCACCTGATCCAGCGGTGCCTTCAGCGCGAACAGCAGCGCAATCGGCACCAGAAACAGGATCGACCGGTAGGGGGTGCGGAACTTTGGATGCACCGCACCGAACCATCCCGGCAGATATTTGTCGCGCCCCATGGCAAACCACGCCCGGCTGGCATCATTGATGCAGCCGTTCGCCGAAGCCAAAGTGGCAAACAGGGTGCCGATGCCGAGCAGCCAGATCAGCCCGTTCGACCCCGACAACCGCGCGGTATCGAACAAGGGTGCCACCGACCCGTTGACCCCGTCGCCCAGAAACTCCCACGGCAGCACGCCGGCGCTGACATACCATGTCAGCGTTGCAGCAATCAGCAGCGTCATGATCCCGGCCAAAGTGCCGAATGGCAGCGCGCGGGCGGGGGAGCGGACTTCCTCGGCCGCCTGGGTGGTGCCTTCGATGCCAAGGTAATACCACAGCCCGAAATGCATCGACGCCAGCACCCCGATCCAGCCATAGGGCATCGCCCCGGAGCCTTGCATCAGCGCCTGATGCTGCATGATGCCCTGCCCCAGCAGACCTGAAGTCGCCAGAAACAGCACGAGGATCGCGATAAACGCGATGGAGGTGATGATCAGGTTGAAGGTCAGGGTCGCCAGCACACCGCGATAGTTCAGCCAGGCCAGGAACATGATCGCCAGAATGATGAAAGGCCGCTGATCTAGCGTACCGTCATAGCCGGTCATCGTCGCAACCACCGAAATCAGATAGCCGAGAGTGATCGCATTCGCCGCCTCCAGCATGGTGTAGGCAAAGGTCAGATACATCCCGACGTTGAACGCCATCAGCGGCCCGACGATATGTTTGGCCTGGGTATATTGGCCACCCGCCGCTGCCACCGTCGAGGTCACTTCACTGTCGATCATCGCAACGCAGGTATACAGGATACCGGCGAACCAGCAGGCCAGCAGTGCCGCATAGGTGCCGCCTTTACCAACGGCAAAGTTCCAGCCCATATATTCGCCCACCAGCACGATGCCAACGCCCAGCGCCCAGATATGGGCCGGCCCCAGCACCCGCAGCAGTCCGACCTTGGTGCCATGCGGCCCGATGCCATCGATGGTGGGTGAGGTGATGTCAAAATTTGCCATGATGCGCCCCTAGCCCTTGTGTTCTTCGGTCATGGCTTCCAGCTCGCCTTCGCGAGAGGAGGTCAGGACCTCTTCGGAATAGGTGCTGTCGGTCTTGAACCAGTCGATCACCATATACAGACCAAACACCACAGACAGGCCCCACGCCGCATATTCGATGTAATTCCAGCTTTGCATCATGGCCCCCTATTTGCCGCCGAACTTTTCCGCGATCACTTCGCGGTATTCGCTTTCGGAGAATTTCAGCATCAGCACGTAATAGGCGACGATCACCACGATCATCGCAATCAGCGCCCCGGCGGAAAAACTGTAGTCGAACCGGGCCAGGATCAGGTCATGGGCCGAGGCCGGGTCAAAGCCCAGCGCCACATATTGCGCCTGTTGCACCGCATTTTGGCCTAGGGTTTCCCAAGTGGGGTTTTCGATCGGTGTTGCCACCGTTTTGGTCGAACCGGCCATGCCAAGAAACAGCGGCACGAACAGCGAACCGACCGTCAGCACCACCAGCACCACCACATCGACAATCTGGCCCAGCTTGCTTTGCACAGGGGGGGTATAATGTGCCATGATCAGCCCTTTCTCGCCCGGGCTTCATCAAGGAACCTGATGTCCAGCCCATAGATGAAATCGCGGTCTTCGCGGTAATGGCGCAGCATCGCCAAAATGGCCGCCGTGTTGAACAGCAGCACAATCGCCCCGGCGATCATCAGCAACACCCGCGCAGCCCCGGCGGGTGCCAGCGACCATGTTGCCCAGGCGACAAACAGCATCGACAGCCACAGGCCAGCCACAAACGCCCATGCAATCAGCACGTCGCGTTTGTGCATGGCCTCAATCCTTTGATCAAGGTCAGCCACTTTTCCCTCCCCTTGGGCCTTGTTCCTGCCGCAACCGGCGTGGCCCTGCCGCCATTTTTCCCATCGGCAATATTGTTTTCCTGAAACAAAGACCGGGTGCGACATTCTGTCAAGCAAAACCGCCTGCGGATGGGTAAAATTTCCTGCAAGGTGAAAAAAGTTTCTTAGCAGTTGAAACTGGAATCCAATGTTGGTAGCCTTGACCAAAGCCAAAAGGAGACGAATCCATGTGTGGTATCGTTGGATTATTCCTCAAAGACCCCAAGCTGGAGCCGATGCTGGGTGCGATGCTGACCGACATGCTGGTCACCATGACCGACCGTGGCCCGGATTCGGCAGGCATCGCGATCTATTCCGGCGCCAGGGACGGTATCGGCAAGATCACCGTGCAATCCGCCCATCCCGACGCCGATTTCCGGAACCTGGACGAGGATCTGAAGAATGCCATCGGCAAACCGGTGCTGATGCTGGTGAAAAGCAGCCATGCCGTGCTGGAAGTGCCGATTGACCAGATCAACGCCGCCCGGTCGGCACTGGCCCACCTGCGCCCCGGGGTAAAGGTGATGAGTGCCGGTGACTCTATCGAGATTTTCAAGGAAGTCGGCCTGCCGCGCGATGTGGCACAGCGGTTTGGCGTCGCCAAAATGTCCGGCACCCACGGCATCGGCCATACCCGCATGGCGACTGAATCCGCCGTCACCACCATGGGGGCGCATCCTTTTTCCACCGGGTCGGATCAGTGTCTGGTCCATAACGGCTCGCTGTCGAACCACAACGGGGTGCGGCGCGAGTTGAAACGCCACGGCATGACCTTTGAAACCGAGAATGACACCGAGGTTGCCGCCGCCTTTATCAGCCACAAGCTGAACCAAGGCGAGCAACTGGGGCAGGCGCTGGAAGCAACGCTGACCGACCTCGACGGCTTTTTCACCTTTGTCGTCGGCACCAAGAACGGCTTTGGCGTGGTACGCGACCCGATCGCCTGCAAACCCGCCGTGATGGCGGAAACCGATGAGTATGTGGCTTTCGGGTCGGAATACCGCGCTTTGGTCAACCTGCCCGGCATCGAAAATGCCCGGGTGTGGGAGCCGGAACCCGCCACCGTCTATTTCTGGGAGCGCTGAGCCGATGCAGTCATACGATTTAGGCGCGCAGGGGTTGCGGGCGCTGAACGCGGCGCTGCATGCCCTGCGTGGCCAGACCAACATGACCGAATGGGAAGTTGTGAACCCCAAGGGCGCCCATGCGATTGCCGCCGGGGTCGATGCGCTGGTGGATATCACGGTGCGGGGTTCCACCGGCTATTACTGTGCCGGGATGAACAAACAGGCCACCATCCGCATCAAGGGGTCAGCCGGTCCCGGTGTCGCCGAAAACATGATGTCGGGCACCGTGATCATTGATGGCGATGCCAGCCAGTATGCCGGGGCGACCGGCAATGGCGGATTGCTGGTGATCAAGGGCAACGCCTCCAGCCGTTGCGGCATTTCGATGAAAGGCATCGACATCGTGGTGCATGGCAACATCGGCCACATGTCGGCCTTCATGGCGCAGTCGGGTAACCTGGTGGTGCTGGGCGATGCCGGCGACGCGCTGGGCGACAGCCTGTACGAGGCCAGGCTGTTCGTGCGCGGCGCGGTGAAAAGCCTCGGGGCCGACTGTATCGAGAAAGAGATGCGGCCCGAACATCTGGCGCTGCTGGCCGACCTGCTGGCGCGCGGTGAAGCGGGTGACAAGGCCCGGCCCGAGGAGTTTCGGCGTTATGGTTCGGCGCGAAAGCTTTACAGTTTCAACATCGACAATGCGTCGTCGTATTAGGGCCATAACATGAGTGATTTTCCCCGGACCCCGCCGCGCTATTCGGCCACCTTTACCCCGGCGATCAACGCCGAGATCAGGCGTGCTGCCGCCACCGGCATCTACGACATTCGTGGCGGCGGCACCAAACGCCACCTGCCGCATTTCGATGATCTGCTGTTTCTGGGGGCCTCGATCAGCCGCTATCCGCTGGAAGGCTACCGCGAGAAATGCGCCACCGATGTCTGGCTTGGCACCCGCCATGCCAAAAACCCGATCCATCTGGATATTCCCGTCACCATCGCCGGGATGTCTTTCGGTGCCCTGTCCGGTCCCGCCAAAGAGGCGTTGGGCCGCGGCGCATCCGAAGCCGGCACTTCGACCACCACCGGTGACGGCGGCATGACCGAGGAAGAACGCGGCCATAGCAAAACGCTGGTCTATCAGTACCTGCCCAGCCGCTACGGCATGAACCCCGATGACCTGCGCCGCGCCGATGCCATTGAGATTGTCGTGGGTCAGGGGGCAAAGCCGGGCGGAGGCGGCATGTTACTGGGACAAAAGATCAGCGACCGGGTGGCAAAGATGCGCAACCTGCCCAAGGGGATCGACCAGCGCTCCGCCTGTCGCCACCCCGACTGGACCGGCCCCGACGATCTGGAAATCAAGATCATGGAAATCCGCGAAATCACCGATTGGGAAAAGCCGGTCTATGTCAAGATCGGCGGCGCGCGGCCCTATTACGACACCGCGCTGGCGGTGAAGGCCGGGGCCGATGTGGTGGTGCTGGATGGCATGCAGGGCGGTACGGCGGCAACTCAGGATGTGTTCATCGAACATGTCGGCATGCCGATTCTGGCCTGTATTCCGCAGGCGGTAAAGGCGCTGCAAGACCTTGGGATGCACCGCAAGGTGCAGCTGATCGTGTCGGGCGGTATCCGCACCGGTGCCGATGTCGCCAAGGCGATGGCTTTGGGCGCCGATGCGGTTTCCATCGGCACTGCGGCGCTGATCGCACTCGGCGACAATGATCCCCGGTGGGAAGCCGAATACCAAGCGCTCGGCACCACCGCCGACGCCTATGACGATTGGCACGAAGGCCGCGACCCGGCGGGCATCACCACCCAGGACCCGGAGTTGTCTGGCCGGTTCGACCCGGTGCTGGGCGGGCGGCGGCTGAAGAACTACCTCAAGGTGATGACGCTGGAGGCGCAGACCATTGCCCGCGCCTGCGGCAAGAACCACCTGCACAATCTGGAACCCGAAGACCTCTGCGCCCTGACCATCGAGGCGGCGGCAATGGCAGGGGTTCCGATTGCAGGCACCAGCTGGATACCGGGCCGGGGCGGCGGGTGGTGAGGATCGGGTAGGGTGGGGTTTCACCCCACCGTTGCGCCGGTGGTGGGTTAAAAACCCACCCTACGCCAGGCCAGACGGTTTCTGAAATGATAACAATACGCGATGGGGAGATGTTGCGATGGCGAAAGACCTTGCCAAATGGGCCAAGGAAAAGGGCGTCAGATATTTCATGATTTCCTACACCGACCTGTTCGGGGGTCAGCGCGCCAAACTGGTGCCGACCCAGGCGATCAATGACATGGCCGAGGAAGGCGCAGGCTTTGCCGGGTTTGCCACCTGGCTCGATCTGACCCCGGCCCACCCCGACCTGATGGCGGTGCCCGATGCCAGCAGCGCCATCCAGCTGCCGTGGAAAAAGGATGTGGCATGGGTCGCCGCACGGGCGACGATGGAAGGCCAGCTGGTCAAACAAGCCCCGCGCAACGTGCTGGAAAACCTGATTGCCGAGGCTGCCAAGGACGGGTTGCGGGTCAAAACCGGGGTAGAGCCGGAATTTTTCATCCTGACCGCCGATGGTGAACAGATCTCCGACCCCTACGACACCGCTGAAAAGCCCTGTTACGACCAGCAGGCGGTGATGCGCCGCTATGACGTGATTGCCGAAGCCTGCGACTACATGCTGGAACTCGGTTGGGAAGCCTATCAGAACGACCATGAAGACGCGGTTGGCCAGTTCGAGATGAACTGGAAATACGATGATGCGCTGCAAACCGCCGACAAACACTCGTTCTTCAAGTTCATGATGAAGTCGGTGGCGGAAAAGCACGGGTTTCGCGCCAGCTTCATGCCAAAGCCGTTCAAGGGGCTGACCGGATCGGGCTGCCATGCCCATATCTCGGTCTGGTCGATGGATGGCAAGACCAACGTCTTTGCCGACAAAGCCAAGGAATTGGGCCTGTCTGACCGGGGCCGCAGCTTCCTCGGCGGCATCATGAAACATGCCAGCGCGCTCGCCGCGATCTGCAACCCGACGGTCAACAGCTACAAACGCATCAATGCGCCGCGCACCTCATCGGGTGCCACCTGGGCCCCGAATACCGTGACCTGGACCGGCAACAACCGCACCCATATGGTCCGCGTTCCCGGCCCCGGCCGGTTCGAGCTGCGCCTGCCCGACGGTGCCGCCAACCCTTACCTCTTGCAGGCCGTGATCATCGCCGCCGGTCTCGATGGCGTGCGCACCAACGCCGACCCCGGCAAACGCCACGACATCGACATGTACCAGATGGGCCATACCGTCAAAGGCGCGCCGAAACTGCCGTTGAACCTGCTCGACGCGCTGCGGGAATATGACAAGGACAAGACCCTGAAAGCGATGATGGGCGAGGAATTCTCATCGGCCTATGTCAAGCTGAAAAACAAGGAATGGGACAGTTACGCGTCGCATTTCTCGCGCTGGGAACATGACAACACGCTGGATATCTGACCGGTAACCCCGACAGTCCGCACAGCTTGTTTTTCGCGAAAATACTCTACCGGGGGTGCGGGGGGTGTAAAACCCCCCGCTCTGTTGGGCCAGACCCCGGCATCACGCCTTCCTTGGCCGCGCCACATCATGGCCCCCTCTGCTTCGGAGCCAAGGCCATGGGGCATCCGGGTTATCGGTCTGATCTTCCGCCTGATCCCGGCAGCGGGCAGAATCGGCGGCGCGCCGGTTGATAGCGCCTGACCCAGCCCTTTGTCGGGTAAAATTGGTCCATGCTGCCCGGGCAAACTGGCCAACCGCCCGTCCGGCGCCAACAATGCGGCATCCGGCAGCGCCTGGACGCCACAGGGTTCATCGGCGGCGCAGCGCCGGCTGGTGCCGCCCATCACCCCCGGCAACTGGTGAAACGCCGGAATCGATCGGTGCTGGCAGTCAACCATGCGGGCACAGAACGAATCGCAACGCAGCACCACATCCGATCAGCCCGGGCCTGCACCATGTCGCGGTGGCTCTGTCAGGCCCCCCGGCATGGCTGCGCCGATCCATCGGCAGACCGGGTCCCCCCGGCATCGTCACTTTGCTGACCATGACCCTGCTCGGTACCCGGGTCCGGTATTTGCGCCCCCCCCCGGGCCAGCACTGCCGCCAGCCCGTCAAGATCAGTCACTGGTGCTGCCATGCCACCCTGTCAGATCAGCCGGTACTGTTTGGCCTTGTTGCGCAGGAACGGCAGCCCCTTGTCCATCACTTCTTCAAAATTTTCGGCCACCGGGCGCCACACCGCCAGCCCATAGCCGACCTCGGGGGGCATGTTGATGAAACTTTCCATCGCCAACCCGCCTTTGAAGCCGATGGCAGCCAGGGTGGCAAACACCTCATCCCAGTCACAGGTTCCCTCACCCGGGGTGCCACGGTCGCTTTCCGACAGGTGGATATAGCGCAGATAGTCGCGGGCATCGAGAATGCCGTTGCCTGCGCCTTTTTCCTCAATGTTCATGTGGTACGTATCAAGGTGGATGAAGATATTGTCGGCACCGACCTTTTCGATCATCCATTTCGCCTGCCAACCGGTGTTGATCAGGTGGTTTTCATAGCGGTTCACCGGTTCAATGCCAAAGGCGATGCCCTTGACCTTCGCATGTTTGGCGGCGGCATCCAGAACCTTGGCGATATTGTCATATTCCGCCATCGTGGGTGGCAGGCCGGTGCGTTGGCCGATACCGCCAAAGGTCACGCCAGACAGCGCCTCTGCCCCCATTTCGGCGGCTTTGTCGATGCTGTCCTTCAACTGCGCAATCGCGCCATCGGGGTTGACCGAGGCCCAGTTCTTTTCCGGCAAACCCAGCGAACACACGGCGCGCATCCCATGCTTGTCCAGCAGCGCACGGGTATGGGCGGCATCGACGATGGCGGTGTTCAGCAGCGCGATCTCGATGAAATCCATCTTGTAGGCGGCGGCAGAGGGGATGGTTTTCTCTGCCCCTGCGCGATCCCAATGCATGGTCCACATGCTGGTGTGAACGCCAAATCCTTGCATGTCAGCCTCTCCCTCGTTGTCTTGCACCAAACTTGCCCGCGCCCCAGCGCAGGATCATCACGCCGGTCAGAAACAGGCCCCAGACCGCAGTCGACAAATGCTGATTGGCCCCCAGCAGATTCAGGCCAGAGGACAGCACCTGCAAAACCACCAGCGCAATCACCACCGGAACCACCCGGCCAAAGCCGCCAAACGGGTCTACGCCACCCAAAAAGCAGGCCAGCACCGTGACCAGCAGCAGCGCCTCGCCATGGCCGACCCGGACCGAATTGAACCGCGCCAGCATCAGGATACCCGCCACCGCACACATCAGCCCCGACAGGGTATAGATCAGCGTCAGCGTGCGTTTGCTGTGAATCCCGGCATAGGTGGTGGCGCGCAGGTTTGATCCGATCATCCGCGCGGCAAAGCCGTGGCGGGTCCGGGTCAGCAGCACATGCCACAGCGCCGCGCAGACCAGAAACAGGATCAGCGGCACCGGGATGCCCCACACCGTCCCATGGCCCAGCGTCGCCAGATAGGGCGGAAACCCGGATATGTCGCCGCCCTTGGTCAGAAACTCGCCCAATCCGCGCAGAAAGATCATCATCGCCAGCGACACCAGAATCGGATGCGCCCCGATATAGGCGATCACCAACCCCATCACACAGCCCGACAGGGCACCAACCCCCAGCGCCAGCACTGATCCATACAGGAACGGCCAGACCCCGGCATCCACCCCGCCATGGCTGTTCAGCACATAGGCCAGCGTCAGACCTGCCAGGTTGGCGGTGTAGATGATCGCCAGATTGAAGCCGCCCGAGATGATCGGGATCAGCATCGCCAAAGTCAGCAACCCCAGTTCCGGCAGCTGAAACGCAATAGAGCCAAAGTTGGCGGCAGACAGGAATTTGGGGGCAGTCAGGCCGAACACCACCACGACCAGCAGCAGGAATGCCAGCAGCCCCGGCACTTCGCTGCCAAACGCGGATTTGGCACGGGCGATCAGAGAAGCCATCACCGCTCCTTCCGTCTGGGGGTCACCAGTGCCGCCAGATCAATGTTCGAGGTGGAAATGGCGATCAGGATGATCAGCCCCACGATCATCTTGAACGCATAGGGCGACACCCCCAAAAGGTTCAGCCCGTTCTGGGTGATCGCCACCAAGAGCACCCCGAGAAAACACCCCAGCACCGATCCGCGTCCGCCGCCCAGCCGCGCCCCGCCCAGCACCACGGCGGCCAGCACATCCAGTTCCCGCCCGATCAGCGCCATCGGCACCACTTCCTTGGTGATGTTGGACTGCATCAGCCCGCCGATTCCGGCCATCATGCCACACCAGCCAAAGGCGATAGCCTGCATCATGCCGATGTTGATGCCGACCCTGCGTGCCCCTTCGGCATTGTCGCCAAAGGCATAAAGCTGGCGCCCGGTGGTGGTGTGGCGGATCAGCGCCCAGGTCGTTCCCATCGCCGCCACCATCACCGCCACCGGCAATGTCAATTCAGCCCAGCTGCCGTCAGCCGACTGATGTTCCCACAGGATCACCCGACCGGACCACCAGGACGGCAGGTTGTACAGGAACCGGCCAGAGGTGATGAACATCAGCAGCCCGAAAAATGCGTTAAAGGTGGAAATGGTGACAACGATGGAAATGATGCGGAACTGGTGGATCAGGAACGCATTGATCAGCCCCAGACCCATGCCGAACAGCCCGGCAAACACGAAGCCAATCGCCCAGTTGCCACCGCCGATCGCGGCAAAGGCATAGACACACAGGTACTGCACCACCGATGCCGCCACAGCAAACGAGATATCGATGCCACCGGCAATCAGCACCACCAGCAGACCCACCGCCCAGATCACGTTGACGGCATTGTTGTTGAGCAGAGACGAAATGTTGCCCAGGGTCAGAAACTGCGGCGATGCCAGCGACAGCCCGGCAACCATCACGATCAGGACCGCCAGCAGCTTGGTCTCGGCTGGGTAGGCGCGAAGATAGTCACGCATAGACCGCCTCCTCCAGTTCGCGGATGCTGGTAGCGCGGGGGTCATAGGCACCGACCAGCCGCCCGGCTGCCATATGCAGGATGCGGTCGGCGTTCAGGTAAACCTCTGTCACCTCATCGGAGATTAGCAGGATCGCCAAACCCTGCGCCGCCAGACCACGGACTAAGCGGAAGATTCCGGCGCGGGCGCCAACGTCGACGCCAACGGTCGGGCAATCCAGAATCAGCACCAGCGGTTTGGTCGCCAGCCATTTCGCCAGCACCACCCGCTGTTGGTTGCCGCCGGACAGGGTGGACACCGCATCCCCCGGCTGCCCGATCTTGATCGCCAATTCGGCAATCCAGTGGCGCACCAGATCATCCTGCGCCTTGGCCGACAACAGACCCAACGGCCCGGAAATCCCCGGCAACACCGCCAGCACCGCATTGTCGCGGATCGATTGCGGCTGGATCAGCCCCAGCGCCAGCCGGTCTTCGGAGACATAGGCCACCCCCGCCGCCACCGCATCGCGGTTCGAGGCAAAGCGGACCGGCTGCCCGTGCAGCCTGACAGTCCCTGCATCGGCCCGCGCCATGCCAAACAGCACATGCGCCAGTTCGGTGCGGCCGGCGCCAATCAACCCGGTCAGCCCCAGCACTTCGCCCTGATGCAGCGCGAAACTGACATCGGCAAATTCGCCGCGCCGGGTCAGGCCCGCCACTTCCAGCACCACCGCAGCGGCGCTGCGGTCTTGCGCCGCGACCGACTGATCAAAAGTCCGACCGGTCATCAGTTCGGTCAACCGGCTCTGGCTCATCCCTGCGGTGGGATAGACCCCGACCAGCCTGCCATCGCGCAGCACGGTGACGCGGCTGGATATTTCCAGCACCTCGGCCAGCCGGTGGCTGACAAACACCACCGCCACCCCGCGCGCCGACAGGGTGCGCACCACATGCAGCAGGGCATCGGTTTCCGCCTGAGTCAGCGATGCGGTGGGTTCATCCATGAAGATCAGCCTGGCATCCGACACCAGCGCCCGGGCAATTGCCACGATCTGGCGCTGGGCAATCGGCAGGGTGCCAAGCCGCGCATTCAGATCAAGCGTCACCTCCAGTTGCGCCAGTGCAGCCTGTGCCTTATGGCGCAAATCCCTGTGCCGCACCCGGCGCGGCAGGGTGCCCAACAGGGTTTCAAAGCCGATGTTTTCCACCACGGTCATTTCGGGAAACAGCGCCAGATCCTGCCAGATCACCGCAATGCCCCGGCTGCGCGCTACGGCAGGGGAAACCTGCGACAGGCTTTCGCCAAACAGCGCCATTTGCGCCCCGGCATCGGGTTGATAGACCCCGGTGATGATCTTGATCAGGGTGCTTTTGCCAGAGCCGTTTTCCCCGGCCAGACAATGCACCTCGCCCATGCCGACCGAAAAATCCACCGCGTCCAGCGCCTTGACGCCGCCGAACAGCTTGCTGATGGCGCGAAACTCGATGGCATTGGCTTGGGTGGATTGCGTCATGGCAAAAGGTGCCGCTATTCCAGATTGGTATGGGTGGCGCGCATCGCATCGGCAGTGATGCCCAGCTGCGCTTTCAGCTTCAGCACCATCACTTCAAACAGCACGAACAGCGCGCCTTCGAACAGCGACCCCATTGGCAGCACCGACGTGGCGGCAGTGCCCTGATCATCGGCCATGGTCTGGGCCGGCAGCAGCAAAACCTGATCGGCCAATGCGGCACAGCGCCCGGCGGTTTGGGCGGTGATCAGGATCACCTCGGCACCGGCATCGTGGGCCACCTGCATCAGCGCTTCGGCGGTGGATATCCAGCCGGGGCCACAGGTCACCAGCAGCACATCGCCGTTGCCGACAGCGGGGGTGGTCATGTCGCCTTCGACAGCGGCTTGCAGACCCATGTGGAACAGCCGCATGGCGAACCCCATGATCTGCAGCTTTTCACGACCCCCGCCAAACACCACAATCCGCCGGGCCTGCGCCAGCCGAAGGGCAACGCCATCAACTGCGGCATCATCCAGCCGTGAAAACACCGCCGCCAGTTCGGTCAGGGCGGTTTGATAGCTGCTCATCTTGGGCTCCGTCGATTGCAGAAGATAAAGTGGGCCGGGATGTCTGAGGGACACCCCGGCCCGGGTACTCCGGCCAAGGACTCTGGCCAAGGACTCTGGGGAAAGATCAGAGTCCCAGGTCAGCCAGTCCGTCAACCGTATCGGCGTTGATGGCGATCAGGTTGTTGGTGATGATGTCCTTGGCAGCGGCATCCGGCGACACCACACCCAGCCCCGGAATATCGGTGCCTTCGGCAATCGCGGTGCCATCCAGCAGCATCTTGCCCATGGTCACGAACACCCGGCCAGCTTCAGCGGGGTTCCACATGAAGCCACCGGAAATGGCACCCGATTTCACCAGATCGCGGCCCTGACCCGGCGAAAACGGCCCGATGACATGCACGGCACCGATCTTGCGCTGTTCTTCGATGGCGCGTCCGGCACCGATCGGCCCTTGCGAGCCAAAGGCGAGAAACCCGGCCATATCGGGATGGGCAGACATCAGGTCCAGCGCGGTCTTGCGGCTGTCATCGACGTTTTCGGCAACGCCGTAGCGGTCGCCGACCGGCTTCATGTCGGGATATTTCGCGGCCAGATAGGCAATGGCGAAATCGGCCCAGGCATTGTGCAGCGGCACCGTCAGCGAGCCGACGAATACACCATATTCACCCTTGCCGCCCATCTTTTGCGCCAGCAGTTCGGCATGAGTTTCGCCAAAGCCCTGAGCCGAGGCCATTTCAAAATCCCAGTCGATGTTGTTCAGGCCGGGGCCTTCGTGGGCAATAACCTTGATCCCGGCGGCACGCGCCTTTTCCAGCACCGGTTCCAGCGCCGCCTCGTCATTCGGCACGACACCGATCACATCAACGCCCTTGGCAATCAGGTCCTCGATGGCACGCACCTGCAGCGCCGGGTCGGCCGAGGTCGGGCCGATCATCGTGGCATCGATGCCCAGTTCGGCGCCCTTTTCGGTGATGCCCATTTCCATCGCGTTGAACCATGGAATGCCACCGATTTTCACCACGATGCCCATGGTCGGCTTGTCCTGTGCAAACCCGGCGACCGCCAGCATGGATGACAGCGCAACACCCGCCAACAAGGCGGTCAAAGTCTTTTTCATGGTTTCTCCTCCCAGAGATCGCCCGCCAGGATACCTGGACGGGCGTTTTTGCACTATCGATTGCGCAAAAAGGCCATTCACAGCGGAATCCCAAGGTTCCGCCATTTTTCTGCTGAATTCCGGCGCGTTGACCCGCACCGCAGGTTTGCACAATCGATATTGCGTATGAAGCCAAGAAACGCCTAATCTTGTCAAGACGATTCCTTTCTGGTCTGGCAGACGCAGGATCCGGCATGACCACTCAAGATCGCAAGGCCACCATCTACGATATCGCAAGACTGTCTGGCGCCTCGCCATCCACGGTCAGCGCCGCCTTGTCCGGTTCGTGGAAATCGCGCCGGATCAGCGAAGCCACGGTGGAATCCATCCGCCGCATCGCCAGCGAACAGGGCTATTCCCCCAACCTGCAGGCCCGCGGGCTGCGGCAGGCACGGTCCGGGCTGGTGGGATTGATCATCCCCTTGCATGACAACCGCTATTTCAGCTCGATGTCACAAAGTTTCGAGGCCGAGGCGCGGGCGCGCGGCAGGGTTCCTGTCATCGCCTCATCCATGCGTGACCCGAGGGAAGAAGCCCGGATCATCGAAACCCTGATATCCTATGCCGTCGAAAGCCTGTTCATCGCCGGTGCCGCCGATCCCGAAGCCATCACCCGGCAATGCCGCGCCGCAGGCATGCGGCACGTGTTTGTCGATTTGCCCGGCAAAGGCGCACCGTCGGTGATTTCCGACAACTATGGCGGTGCCGCCAGCCTGACCCGGCAGTTGCTGGCTGATCTGCGGCCTCAGGGCAATGTGGCCCGTGACCGGATTTACTTTCTGGGCGGGGTCCCGACCGACCACGGCTCCTCGCGCCGGATCGAGGCGTTTCGCGATACCTGCGCCGCTGCGGGGCAGCCGGTTCAGGACGACCAGATCATCAGTTGCGGCTATTCCCCCAAACGCGCCATGCAGGAAACCGCCGCCCTGATGGACCGGCTGGGAGCCTTGCCATCAGGCCTGTTGATCAATTCGCTGACGGCGTTTGAAGGGGTGCTTGGCCATTTCGTCACCCTGCCGCCCCAGGCGTTCGAGCGCTCGGTGATCGGCTGCTACGATTATGACCCGTTTGCCGCCTATCTGCAGTTTCCGGTTCACATGGTCCGCCAGGATTCGCACCGGCTGATCGAACAGGCCTACCGCCTGATGGACGAAGCGCCACAGGACCCAGTGGTGATCGAGGTCGCCCCGCAACTGATCCCGCCACGCACGATCTATTCCGGCCCATTCAGCGAACGCGGATAGGGGTCCGCGTTACCGCCAAAGCTGGCGCAGGAAATCCGTGACCCGGTCAAGCTCCAGCGGACGGGTGGTATCCACCTCCAGCCTTGGGGCCATACCGGTCGGCTGTGCCCGCCCGGCCAAAGCGATCAGGTCGGGGATATAGTCCGCCCCCGGGTGGCCGGCAGGCCGCATCGGCAGCCGGGCCCGGTAGCGGTCTGCCACCACATCGGCCGGGGCATGGCACCAGACCTCGGCCACACCCCCCACTCCGGCCCGGATCAGACCCTGTTCCAGCAGGTCCAGCGGCTGAAACCCGAACCAGGCGTCGATGATAAAGGTCGATCCGGCCGGGGCATCGGCGATCAGGTCAAAGATCGCGGCGTAGCTGGCGCGGCCAAGGCTGCGGTTGAACAGCCGGTCACCCGGCGGCAATTCCCGCAGAAACGGGTTCTTGATCGTATCCAGCGTCAGCACCGGCCAACCGGTGGCATCCGCCAGCGCCCGGCTGACAGCGCTTTTGCCCGAAGCCGGGATGCCGTTGACCAGCACCGCCCGCTTGCCCCGGACCAGCGCCCGCAGCGCCGCCTCGGCGGCACCGATCACCCCGGCATCATCCCCCAGCAGCGCCGCCAGCACCGGCGCGGAAAACCACGACGGCAGCGCCGGTACCCGGCCCAGCGCCTGCACCATCGCCGCACCGGCACCGCCGCCGATCACCACACAATCCGGATTGCAGGTGGATATCAGCGTGTCGATCGCCGCCCGCAACGGCCGGGCCCAGGCGTCGATCACCCCGGCGGCCACGGCATCGCTGCGGGCCAGCAAATCCCCGGCACGCGTGCTGGCGGGCAAGCCGGCTTCGGCCAGATGGCTGGCAAAGGCGGTGCCGGAACTGACGGTTTCCACACAGCCAACCCGGCCACAGACACAACGCCGCCCCTTGGTATCGATGACCATATGGCCCAACTGCCCGGCGGCGCCACGCCCGCGCAGCACCTGCCCGCGTTCCATCACCGCACCACCGATGCCGGTGCCGATGGTCAGCATCACCACACTGGCACAGCCCCTGGCAGCCCCGTGCACCGCCTCCCCCAACAAAGCCATGGTGGCATCGTTTTCAACAACGACGGGCAGACCAATGGCGGCTTCCATAGCGGCGGCAAAGTCAAAGCTCGACAGATCGACATAGCCGCCCGACAATACCCTGCGGCTTTCGGCATCGACCTGCCCCGGCACACCGATGCCCAGCGCCTTGACCTCTGGCCCCATCACCCCGGCCACCAGCGCCAGACACCGCTCAGTGACCACCTGCGGATCGGCGGAACTTTCAGCCCGGGCGCGCGCCTCGATCACACCACCCCGCACCCGCGCCGCCCGCAATGAGGTGCCGCCGATGTCGATGCCGATGGTGGCGATGCCGATGGTGGCGATGGCCATGCTATCCCCGGAAATGCCGCGCGATCACCGCCTGTATTTCACGCAGGCGCGGAACTGCAATGGCCTCCAGCCGCTGTTTCGTCACCGCCCGGTCCAGCGAGATGCAGTCTTTCCACAACGACCGCCCGGCAATCACCCCGGAGGCGCCATTGGCCATCGATGTTTCGACCTGCCCCAGAAACGTCGCATGATCGACCCCGGCAGACAGCACCGCCCAGGGCACGGTGCCGCACATCGCGGTGATGGTGGCACAGGCTTCCGGCGTGCCCGGATAGGGGATTTTCAGCACTTTCGACCCGGCATCCAGGCACAGCCGCGACCCGCCTTCGATCAGGTCCGGGATGTTGGCGGCAAAGGCTTCGGGCGCTTCACCCGGCAGGGAATAGGTCAGGAATTCGACAACCAGCAGCAAATCTTCGGCGGCATAATCGGCGATTTCGCGGCGCAGGGTGGCCATGTTGGCGACATTGGCACCCGGCACATCGGACCGCAGATAGATCATGATCTTGGCCCCGGTGCCGCCCAGTTCGCGGACCCGGCGGGCAGTTATTCCTTCGACCATGTTGGAAATGCGCCAGCCCTCGGGGGTAGTGCCAAAGCCTGAGGCGTCAATGCCGATCAACAGCCCGGTGGCGCGGTGGATCGCGCCCTGATCCACCATGGCGGGAACCGCGCAGATCGGGTCCACCAGCACACATCCGGCATGGCGGGCCAGATGGGTGGTGATATCCATCTTGATCAGGCCCAGAACCTGATTGCTGATCTGTGCCTGTACTTCCGGGGTTTTGGCCAGAACCGCCCGCATCCCGCCGCGCTGGTCACAGGCAACCACCATCATCGCCCCAGTGTCGCCGCAAATCTGGCTGTAGCCGCGGCGTTCGGCTGTGGTCATGGCACTCATCGGGGGGACTCCGTTGCGAGGTGCGGTTTTGGCCGGGAGAAATCAGAAGTCAGTTGCCTGAAGTGGGATATTGCGAGATAACGTCGCCATGCAGGGCTGTGTAACACCTTGCAGAAAGGAATTGCAACCTGTCTGTGACCCCGGGATCGATCATTGGCGAAAGCCGTGCCATGCTGCACACGGTTGCCAAGCTGCATTATGAAAGCGATCTGAGCCAGGTTCAGATTGCCAAACAGCTTGGCCTGTCCACTGCGACGATTTCACGGTTACTGCAACGCGCCCGCAGCGAAGGCATCGTGCGGATCGAAGTGCGCGACATCTTCAGCCCGGATGAACTGGGGTTGCAGCTCTGTGCCGCGCTTGGCCTGCACCAGGTGGTGGCGGTGGATGCCCCGGTGACCAATCTGCTGTCGGCACTGGCGTCGCCGCTGTCGCAACTGCTGACGGCGCAGTCGCTTGGGCGGGGCAAGGTGCTGATGGTCGGCTGGGGCCGCACCGTCTGGGCAGTGATCGATGCCGGATTGCCGCCGATGGAGGGGGTTCTGGTGGTGCCCTCAACCGGCGGCATGCAGCAGCATTCCCAGCACTTCCAATCCAACGAGTTTTCACGCCGCGCCGCCGAAGTGACCGGAGGGGTGCCGAATTTCATCTATGCCCCCTATCTGCCCGCTGCCGCAGCGCTGGACCTGTTTCTGACCGACCATTCGGTGCAGGCTTCGGTGGCACTATGGGACAGGATCGATGTGGCGGTGGTGGGTATCGGCATGCCCTATCTGCTGGACCAGACCAAGGTACCGCCGGATCAGTCAGACCCTGTGCTGGAACAGGCGGTGGGTGATGTGGTGCGGCACTATTTCGACCAGCAGGGCACGATCATCCACTGGGAAGGCGAAGGCCGGATGATTGCCGTATCTGCCGACCAGTTGCGGGCAACGCCCCTGGTGGTCGGTCTGGCGGTTGGGGAAGCCAAGGTGCCCTCGATCATCGGGGCAGCCCGGGCCGGGCTGGTCAAGGGGTTGATCACCGATACCCGCACCGCAGAGGCGGTTCTGGAAGCGCTGGCCAAGGGTCTTTAGGGACCGGGGCCTGCCTGCACCGGGTGCAAGCAAATACTTGCAGCAAAAAATTACTCTTGACGATCAGGCCTTTGCAACGTGTTATCTGCGCACTGGAATCAGGTCGCATTGGGCGACACATCATCCCGGAACAGACAGCGCAAAGCTGATGCACCGGGTATTCAGGGAGGAATTCGAATGAAACGTCGTATGTTTATGGGCGCTGCTTCGGCATTGGCTGTGGCGCTGTCTTTCACCACGGCCGCTTTGGCGCAGGACAAACTGACCATCGCACTGATCCCGGGCCTGACCACCGATGGCTTCTACATCACGATGCACCGTGGCGCACAGGCTGCGGCGGATGCCCTGGGTGTGGAACTGGTGTTTCAGGGTGCACCCGACTTCAACCCGGTCACCCAGGTTCCGGTGCTGGATGCGGTGATCGCCCGCGCACCTGACGCCATCCTGATCGCCCCAACCGACAAGGTGCAGCTGGTTGAGCCGCTGCGCAAAGCCAATGACGCCGGTATTCCGGTCATCACCGTCGATACCTTCATCGGTACCGGCAAGTATCAGACCGGCGCCGGCGATGGCGATTTTCCGCTGTCTTACATCGCGTCTGACAACGTCCTGGGCGGCAAGATCGCTGCACGGGCGCTGGCTGCCGCGATTGGTGGCGCAGGCAAAGTGTATGTGTCCAACGTAAAGCCGGGCATTTCCACCACCGATCAGCGCGAAGAAGGCTTCAAGACCGCGATGGCCGAGGAATTCCCCGGCATCACCGTTCTGGAAACCCAGTTCAACGACAATGACGCCAACAAGGCGGCGTCGCAGCTGCAAGGCGTATTTGCCCGCGAGCCCGACCTGAAGGGCGTGTTCGGTGCCAACCTGTTCTCGGCGCTTGGTGCTGCCAACGGTGTGCAACAGGCTGGCCAGTCCGGCGTGGTCAAGGTCGTGGCGTTTGACGCACCGGTCAGCATCGTCGACAACATCAAAACCGGTCTGGTCGATGTCGCGATTGCCCAGCATCCGGCGGAAATCGGCTACTTTGGTGTCGTGGCAGCTTATGCCCACCTGACCGGCAATTCGATCCCGGTCGCCATCGGTACCGGCTTCACCATCATGGACAAGAATAACATCGACGATCCGGACGTGGCCAAGTACCTTTATTCCGAATGACCCTTTATCGGCGGAGTTGCAGGTCCGCCGACAACAATGGATGATAGTGCGGCGGCCCTTTGCGGGGCCGTCGCTTTCTGATCTCCGCTTTTCCGGCAGTCGGGGCGGGTTGCAATGGCAGGACATTCCCGATGGCCACTTCACCGCCGCCCGGCACCCAAAGCGCGCATGTTGCCCCACCAGCCGACCATGCCGCCAAGGCAAAGACCCTGTTGCAGCGCATAGCCGACCTGCGGGCCTGGCTGTTTCTGGTGTTCCTGATCCTCGGGTTCGAGATCTGGTCCCGCGTTGATTTCGGCGGCACCTTTCTGTTCAACCCGTTCAACATCCAGTCGATCGCGGTGTTTGCCGTGGCACCGTTGCTGCTGGCAACCGGGCAGACCTTTGTGATCATTTCCGGCGGCATCGACCTGTCGATGGGTTTCATCATGGGGTTGGCGGCGGTGGTATCGGCGCATGTGATCAACTGGGCGGCTCCGGGGATCGGGCTTGGCCTGTCGGTGCTGTTTGGCACCCTGGTGGCGGTGGCGGTTGCCGCAATCCCCGGAGCCGTCAACGGCTTTCTGGTGGCGGTGCTGAAGGTGCCGCCGTTCATCGGCACCCTTGGCATGTTCGGCGTGGCGCGCGGTGTGGCGTTTCTGCTGGCCGGTGGCACCACGGTGCCGGTGAAAAACGCCACCTTTGCCGCCCTGGGCAATGGCCGGATCTACGGCATCCCCTATATCATCATCGTCACTGCCCTGTTCGTGCTGGTGATGCATTATGTGCTCAGCCAGACCAAATTCGGTCAGCACAATTACGCCATCGGCGCCAATCCCCAGGCCGCCCGCCGCGCCGGGATCAACATCAAATGGCATCTGCTGCGACTGTATATCTTGTCTGGCATGTGTGCCGGTCTGGCGGGTGTGCTGTATTCCGCGCGGTTCACCGCCGGGGCGGCGCAGGCGGGGGAGCCGTTGCTGCTTGACTCGGTGGCGGCGGTGGTGATCGGCGGTGCCAGCCTGTTTGGCGGTTCCGGCACCATTCTTGGCACCGTGGCCGGGGCCTTTGTGATTGCGGTGATCCAGTACGGGCTGGTGTTCATCAACGTCGCCCCGTTCTGGCAGTTCATCAGCGTCGGGGTCGTCATCATCATTTCGGTGCTGATCGATCAGGCACAACGCCGGTTCAGCGGAGGGCGTCAGGTTGAGTGACGTGTCCATTCCGAAAGCCGGCATCGGCGAAACCCTGTTGGAAGTGCGCAACCTGTCGAAGAACTTCGGCCCGGTCGAGGCGCTGAAGGATCTGTCGATGGTGGTGCGCGCCGGGGAAGTGGTGGCGCTGGCCGGTGACAATGGCGCCGGCAAAACCACGCTGATCAAGGCGATATCGGGGGTCTATCAACCCTCGTCCGGCGAGATTCTGTTGCATGGCACAGTGGTGCATTTCGCCTCGCCGCAAGAGGCACGCGATCAGGGGATTGAAACGATCTATCAGGATCTGGCGCTGGCCGACAACCTGACCATCGGCGCCAACATCTTTCTGGGCCGCGAACCGATGCGCCGCGCCTTTGGCTTTCTGCCGGTACTGGACCGGGCAAAGATGGCGGCGGCGGCGAAATCCACCATGGCTTTACTGGACTTCCATGTGAACCGGCTGGATGCGCCGGTATCGAACTTTTCCGGTGGCCAGCGGCAGGCGGTGGCAATTGGCCGCGCGGTTTATTGGAATGCGCAGATTCTGATCATGGATGAACCCACCGCCGCCCTGGGTGTCCCGGAACAGCGCAAGGTAATTTCGCTGATTCATCAGTTGAAAGCCCAGGGGCGCGGGGTGATTTTCATCAGCCACAACCTGCAGGACATCTTTGCCGTCGCCGACCGCATCGTGGTGTTGCGCCGGGGCATTCAGGCCGGTGAACGGCGGATTTCCGAGACCAGCCATGACGAGGTGGTCAGGCTGATGGTGGGGGGGTAGGCGAGGTGGCCGCCCGAGTTTTCCCGCGCCGCCCCAAGTTGCGCACCGAACTGATCCCTGACAGGAGCCCGCAATGCCCGCCAAACAAGACCGACAGCTCCGCGTTGGCGTGCTGGGGTGCGGCCCGATTGCCCAGGCCGCGCATTTCGAGGCCTGCACCAAGGCGGCAAACGCCACCCTGTATGCCATCTGCGATGTCGCCGATGACCTGCGCAACCGCATGGCCGCCACCCACGCCCCGACCCGCGCCTTTGCCGATTATGCCGTGATGCTGGCCGACCCTGATCTGGAGGCGGTAATCATCGCCACTTCCGATGCCTTTCACGTTCCCGCCGCCCGCATGGCGCTACAGGCGGGCAAACATGTGTTGTGCGAAAAGCCGTTGGCGGTAAGTGTAGAACAGGCGACATCGCTGCGCGCCGATCTGGCGGCCAGTGGCAAGCTACTGCAAGTCGGTCATATGAAACGGTTCGATGCCGGTTTGCAGGCGGCAAAGGCGTTTATCGACGATGGGATGGGTCAGATGGTGGCGCTGAAAGCCTGGTATTGCGACAATACCCACCGCTATGCGATGACCGATGCGGTGCAGCCGCTGTTGGTCACCTCGAAAAATGCGCGCAAACCATTGGAAAACCCCAAGGCCGATCTGGACCGCTATTACATGCTGGCGCATGGCAGCCATCTGGTCGACACCGCCCGCTATTTCGCCGGTGCCATCGTGGCGGTCGATGCCCGCCAGTTGAACCGCGCCGGCATCCGCTGCTGGTTTGTCGATGTGGAATTTGCCAGTGGCGTTCTGGGCCATCTGGATCTGACGGTGGCGGTGCGGATGGATTGGCACGAGGGGTTTCAGATCTATGGTGAGCAGGGCTCGATCCTCGGCAAGACCTATAACCCGTGGTATTACAAAAGCTCTGACGTCGATATCTTCCACGAGGCTGACGGGTCTACCCACCGGGTTCTCGGCGCAGATGGCCATTTTTACCGCCGCCAGCTGGAAGCCTTTGCCGATTGTGTACTGACCGGGGCGAAAATGACCGGGGCGGATATCGAGGACGGTATCGCCTCGGTGCGCGCCATGGTGGCGATTGCCCAATCGGCACGCAGCGGACAACCGGTGCGGTTGGCCGACGTGTCGGGGTTCCTGTGATGAAAGGATCCGGGATACGGCTGGGCATTTTCGCCAAGACCTTCGCCGGGTCTGATCCGATGACTGTGCTGCAAGCCAGCGCCGATGCCGGGTTTGCCGCGGTGCAATATAACATGGCCTGTTCCGGCCTGCCCGCGATGCCGGATGATCTGCCGCTTGCCGCTGTGCAGGCGGTGGCAGATGCCGGTCTGGCAACCAGTGTGGCGATCAGCGCCCTGTCCGGCACCTACAACATGATCCACCCGGACCCGGCGGTCCGCGCCACCGGCCTGCGCCGTCTGGGCCTGTTGATCGACCGGTCCGCCGCGATGGGCACAACCATGGTGACGCTTTGCACCGGCAGCCGCGACGCCACCGACCAATGGCGATACCACCCCGACAATGCATCGCCGGAGGCATGGCGCGATCTGCTGGCGGAAATGGGCAAGGCTGCGGCTTTGGCCGAGGAACAGGGGATAAGGCTTGGAATAGAGCCTGAATTGGCCAATGTGGTCAGCAACGCCGCCCTTGCGCGCAGGCTGATCGATGAATTGCAAAGCCCCAGCATTGCCATCGTACTGGACCCCGCCAACCTGTTCGAGGTTGAAACCCTGCCGGATCAGCGGTGCATCATCGCCGGGGCGGTGGACCTGTTGGCCGACCGCATCGCGATGGCCCACGCCAAAGACCGCGATGCCACTGGCGGCTTTGCCACCGCTGGCAGAGGCGTGGTCGATTTCCCGCATTTTCTGGGCCGCCTGCGCGCCGCCGGTTTTGCCGGTGATCTGGTCACCCATGGGCTGGCTGCCGCCGAGGCCCCCTTTGTCGCCGCCTTTCTGGCGCAGTCCCTGGCGGCGCTATGACCCAAACGGGCTGGCTGACCCGGGGTGGCCTGTCATTGGCGGTGCATGGTGGCGGTAGCAAAGGGCCGCCGCTGGTGTTTCAGCACGGGCTGTGCGGCGATGCCCGGCAAGTGGCAGAAGCGATGGCGGGTCTGGCCCCGCAGCGCTGGCAGGTGCTGGAATGCCGGGGCCACGGCGCATCAGATCTGGGTGATGACCTGTCGATTGCCAGCTTTGCCGATGATGTCCTTGCACTCTTGGAACAGATCGGGGAACCGGTGGTTCTCGGTGGCATTTCGATGGGTGCCGCCATTGCCAGCCGGGTTGCCGTGCTGCGCCCCGATCTGGTCCGGGCCCTGATTCTGGTGCGCCCGGCGTGGGTCACCGCCGCAGCCCCAACGAACATGATGCCGAATTCTGAAACAGGCTCTGTTCTGGCGAAATTGCCCCCGGATGAAGCCAAAGCCGCTTTTGCCGCCAGCGCCACGGCGCAGCATCTGGCACTGGTTGCCCCTGACAATCTGGCATCACTGCTGGGGTTCTTTGCCCGCCAGCCGCAGGGCCAGACCGCCCGCCTGCTCCGCACCATTGCTGCCGATGGCCCCGGGGTGTCCGGGGCCGACCTGCGCCGCCTGCAACTGCCAACCCTGATCTGCGGCACCCCCGAGGATGCGGTGCATCCGCTGGCCCATGCCAACAGCCTTGCCGACCTGATCGCCGGTGCGCGGCTGGTGAACCTGCCCGCCAAAGGCCGCGACAAACCAGCCCATTTTGCGGCCCTTGCCGCCGCCATCCTCCACTTCCTGCAGGAGATCTGACATGACCCGCCCCGACCCCGACTGGATCGCCCAACTGCCCCGCCACCGGTTGCTGGCGGAATACTCGATGTGGTCCGCCAACCTGTTGCGGCTGGAGGAGGATCTGACCCGCATCACCCCCCATGCCGACATCCTGCATGTCGATGTTGCCGACGGCACCTTTGCCCCGACGTTCCTGTTCTTTCCCGATCTGGTCGCAGCCCTGCGCGAAAAGACCGCGTTGCCGATCCATGTGCATCTGATGGTTGCGGATGCAGTGCTGCTGCCGCAGGTCGACCAGTTTGCCGAAGCTGGGGCTGACCTGATCTCGATCCATGTGGAAAACGGTGCGACGGTTGACAAGGTGCTGACCCGGATTGCCGAACTGGGCCTTGCTGCCGGGATGGTGCTGCGGGTGGAAACGCCGGTGCAACTGGCCGAAGAGTGGCTGCCAAGGCTGGATATGCTGACGCTGTTGGGCACCGCCATCGGCGTCAAGGGTCAGGGGCTGGACCCGGCGGCAACTTCCCGGCTGCAACAGGCCGCAGGGCTGATCGCCGCCACCGGCAAACGTATCGTACTGGCCGCCGACGGCGGCATCCGCGACACCACGGTGCCGCTGCTGCGTCAGGCCGGGGCGGAAACCGTGGTGATGGGGTCGCTCGCCTTTGGTGCCCCCGATCTGGTCGAACGGATGCGCTGGCTGCATGGGTTGTAAGGGTCGACCCGGCCACCACCTTTGCGAATGCCGCATCACGTCAGAGTGAATGCCGACCCCGGCACTGTGGCCCGGGCAATCGCCGCAAAATCCCAGGCTATCCCCAGACCCGGCTGATCCGAAGGGATGGCATGCCCCGCCTCGATCCGCATAGGCTCCAGGGTCAGGCTGTCGATCTGCGGGATATATTCGACCCAGCGGGCATTGGGCACCGCAGCACACAGCGACACATGCAGTTCCATCAGAAAATGCGGGCAGACCGGCACGTTGAAGGTTTCCGCCAGATGCGCCACTTTCAGCCAAGGGGTAATGCCGCCGATCCGCGCCACATCGACCTGCACGATGGAACAGGCACCGCGTTGCAGATACTCGCGAAAATGCTGCGGCGAATACAGGCTTTCGCCCACCGCCACCGGCAGGCTGGTGCTTTGGGACAGGCGCTGATGGCCGGACAGGTCATCGGCAGGCAGCGGCTCTTCCAGCCAGGCGATATCGAGCGGGGTCAGGCAGCGGGCGCGGCGAATGGCTTCATCCACCGTAAAGCGCTGGTTGGCATCGGTCATGATTTCAAACTCAGGCCCCACGGCATCGCGCACCGCCGACAGCCGCGCCAGATCTTCGGACACATGCGGGCGGCCGATCTTGATCTTTGACCCGCCAAACCCCGCCGCCTTGGCGCGCAAGGCATCCTCGACCAGTTCGGCACTGTCGATATGCAGCCAGCCGCCTTCGGTGGTATACAGCGGAATCCGGCTTTGTGCGCCACCGGCCATGCGGTGCAGCGGTTCATTGGCCCGACGGCATTTCAAATCCCACAGCGCGGTATCAATTGCCGCCAAGGCGAGCGAAGTGATCGCCCCCACCGTGGTGGCATGGGTCAGAAACATCAGATCACGCCAGATCCGCTCAATCTCGCCCGCGTCACGTCCCAGCAGCGCCGGGGCGAGGGTGCGCTGCAACAAAGACAGGATGGCGGGGCCGCCGGTGCCGATGGTGTAGCTGTAGCCGGTGCCGACCACGCCATCGGCATCGGTGATCCGCAGGATCGGGGTTTCCTGGCTGACAAAGGACTGAATCGCATCGGTGCGTTTCACCTTTGGCACCAGATCGACCATCAGGGCCTCGACACGGGTGATCTTTGCCATATCCCCTCCTCAGGCCGCCGCTTGGCCATGGATGAACCCCATGATGGCCCGCGACACCGCATCATAGTTGCGGTCATTCTCGACCTCGCCCTTGATGCGATAGCCGTCCATCACCAGAATCCGGTCAGCCACATCGATCATTTCCGGCATGTCCGACGTGATCAGCAGCACAGCGGTACCCTGTTCCGCCAGTTCATGGATCAGATCGTGCATATAGGCCTTGGTCTTGATGTCGATGCCGACGGTGGGTTCATCGATGATCAGCAGCCCGACCCCGGCGGCGATCCATTTCGCCACCGAAACCTTTTGCTGATTGCCGCCGGACAGGTTGCCGATGGTCTGGTAGACCGAGGGGGTTTTCAGCTCCAGCCGCTGAAACACCGGGCCAATGGCGGCATGTACCGTGCTGTCGCGCAGAAACCCGAAGCGGGTCGCCAGTTTGCGCCAGATGGTGATGCCACCATTGGCCAGCACCGAATGCAGCAGGATCAGCCCTTCCTGTTTGCGGTCTTCCGACACATAGCCGATGCCGTGGCGGTGCAGCGCCTGTGCCACCGAGGCGATATGGACCGGTTTGCCCGCCACCCGCACCTCTCCCGCCAACTGCTTTGACAGGCCCAGAATGGCGCGGGCCAGTTCGCTGCGCCCGGCACCGACCAGACCATACAGCCCGACGATCTCTCCCGGCCGCACGGTCAGCGAGATGTCGCGGTGACCGAGGGCCGATCCATAGTCCCGCAGGTCCAGATAGGGGGCCACGGCGGTTTTGGGCCGGGGCGCGCGTTTGGTGATGCGTTCGGCGCGGCCGATCATCATCTGCACCACATCGCCCCGGTTCAGCCCCGACAGTTCCACCGAGTCGCAGGCGTTCTGGCCATCGCGCAGCACGGTGACCCGGTCGCAGATGTCAAACACCTCTTCCAGTTTGTGGCTGACAAAGCCGATCGCCACCCCGTCATCGCGCAACCTGCGCAGGATACGGAACAGTACCGTGGCTTCGTTTGGGGTCAGCGATGCCGTCGGCTCGTCCAGCAGCAAGACACGCGATTGCAGCGACAAGGCCTTGCCTATTTCAACCAGTTGCATCTGCGCTACTGACAGCCGCGATACGATGGTTCGGGGATCAACCTCTAGGTCCAGCAATGTCAGCCATTTCTCAGCCTCGCGGTGGATCGCAGCATAATCGACACGCGACAAGGCGCTGGCACCCAACCGATCAAGCATGATGTTTTCGCCCACCGAAAACCGCGTCACGAGGTTGCGTTCCTGGTGTACGACGCCAAGCCCGCCAGCCGCAGCCTGCCGTAGATTGGCAAAGCGCACCGGTTTTCCATTCATCATGACGCTGCCGGAGTCAGGTGCGTATATTCCGGTGATGATTTTGATCAGCGTTGATTTGCCCGCACCATTTTCACCCAAAAGTGCGTGCACTGATCCTGCCGTCATCGTCATGGAGACATCGTTTAGCGCCTTCACGCCGGGAAAGGACTTGCTGACTTTGGATACCTGCAGGGCGGTCATGCGCCTGTTCCCCGCGATTGAAGCCTTGCGACGCGCACCTCGCGCAGCCGGTTGATCGCAACCGCCCAAAGGATCAGCGCGCCGAGCACTATTTGCACCACGAACGGGTCAATGTTGAACATTACCAGCCCTTGGGTGATGATGGCGATGATGACGACGCCAAAGAAGGTGCCGCCAACCGACACCTGCCCGCCGCTAAGGACCGCCCCCCCGATGACGGGG
>JAYTDA010000376.1:0-1985 GCA_043736155.1 Paracoccaceae bacterium
CGCCGTCAACGGCGGGTTGATTGGCATCCTGCACAGTGGCGCTGACCGGGGTTGCGACCGGCTCGGCGACCGTCGCCGCCGCTGCGGCGGCCCTGATCACCGGAAGCGTCGGCAGATTGAGCGGCGCGGCAGCGACCTGCGCCGCATCGACCACCGGGCTTGCCGTCAGCGGGCCGGTGTCAGCAGCCAACAGACCAGCACGGCGCTGGCCGCGATCTTCGCCCAGCACCACCAGCATCACAAAGATACCGGCACACAGCAGCAGCGTCAGTCGAATCATGGGACACCCGAACCAGAAGTTACGTTGCGCTCTAACACGTCTGTGATGGTCTGCAGGGGGGAATATTTGCCGGGGACCACCCCCCGCATTTGACTCTGGACCGCCCGCAGCGCGGGTCTTACACAACATCCATGACAGATGACGCCGACCCGCCCCATATTCAGACCGACCCACCCGACAGTGGTGGTCCGGTGACCCTGTCGGAACCGCTCAGCCGCGCCATCGGCGAACGCTATCTGACCTATGCCTTGTCGACGATCATGCACCGTGCCCTCCCCGATGCGCGGGACGGTCTGAAGCCCGTCCACCGCCGCATTCTGTTTGCCATGCGAGAGTTAAGGCTTTCGGCGACCGGCGGGTTCCGCAAATCGGCAAAGATTTCCGGCGATGTGATGGGAAACTACCACCCGCACGGCGATACAGCGATCTATGACGCGATGGCGCGGTTGGCGCAGGATTTCAACGTGCGTTATCCGCTGGTTGATGGTCAGGGCAATTTCGGCAACATCGACGGCGACAACCCCGCCGCCAGCCGCTACACCGAGGCCCGCCTGACCGCGATCGCCGAAACGCTGATGGAGGGTCTGGCCGAGAACGCCGTCGACTTCCGCCCGAATTACGACGGCACGCTGGAGGAACCGGTGGTGATGCCGGCGGCCTTCCCCAACCTCCTCGCCAACGGCTCCAGCGGCATCGCGGTGGGGATGGCGACCAACATCCCGCCCCATAACCTCGATGAGCTGATCCAGGGTTGTCAGGCCCTGCTGCGCGACCCTGATCTGCCGGATGCGGCGCTGGTGGCCCTGATCCCCGGCCCCGATTTCCCCACCGGCGGGGTGATGGTCGAAGACCGCGCCAACATTCTGGAAGCCTACCGCACGGGGCGCGGGTCGTTCCGCACGCGGGCGAAATGGCAGGTGGAGGATCTGGGGCGGGGGACCTGGCAGATCGTCGTCACCGAAATCCCCTATCAGGTGCAGAAATCCCGGCTGATCGAAAAGCTGGCCGAGCTGATCCAGCTGAAGAAAATCCCATTGCTCGCCGACGTGCGTGACGAAAGCGCCGAGGATGTGCGGCTGATCCTTGAGCCGCGCAGCCGCACGGTGGACCCCGACATGCTGATGGCCGCGCTGTTCCGCGCCTCGGATCTCGAAACCCGCTTCTCGCTCAACATGAACGTGCTGATCGACGGGCGGGTGCCGAAGGTCTGCTCGCTGAAAGAGGTGCTCCGCGCCTTCCTCGACCACCGCCGCGATGTGCTCAAACGCCGCTCCGAACACCGGGTCGAGAAGATCGACCACCGGCTGGAGATTCTCGAAGGCTTCATCATCACCTTCCTGAACCTCGACCGGGTGATCGACATCATCCGCTATGACTCTGACCCCAAGGCCGCGCTGATGGCCGAGGATTGGGCGAAAACCCACCGCCGCGCGATGACCGAAAAAGATTACGTCCCGCCCCCCCCCGGCGACGGCGAACTGTCCGATCTGCAGGCCGAAGCGATCCTGAACATGCGCCTGCGGTCGCTGCGGCGGCTGGAGGAACTGGAACTGCGGGCCGAACGCGACACGCTGATGAAGGAACGCGCCGGGCTGGCCGACCTGTTGGAGAGCGACCGCCTCCAGTGGAAGAAGATCGGCAGCGAGTTGGAGGCGATCCGCAAGCAGTTTGGCAAAGACACGGTTCTGGGCCGCCGCCGCACCGC
>JAYTDA010000377.1:0-4588 GCA_043736155.1 Paracoccaceae bacterium
GCAGGCCGGATCGATCTCTTCCCCTTCATCCCGCGCGATGACATCACCGTCGACCGGCTCTCGGTGAACGTCACCACCTTGATCGCCGCAGCGCTGGGCAAGATTGTCCTTTACGCCGCCGACGCGACGGGACGCCCGGCAACCCTGATCCTGGAAACCGGTGATCTCGACTTCTCGACCGTGGGTCTGAAGGAAGCGACCGTCGCCCAGACCCTGCGCCGGGGGATCACCTATTGGATTGGCATCCGGCATTCCTCGACCGCGATCCTGTCGGCATGGGCGTCGACGGCCACGCCCGATTTGAACGGCGGCGCGCCGGTCACCACGGCCCGCAAGGTACTGCGCCGGACACTGGCCTATGGCACCGCCGCACCGGGCACCTGGGGTTACCTCGCATCCGAGACCAACGCCGGGCCGGGCACCGCCGTCTGGTTGCGCGCCGCATGACGGCTTCAGCGCGAAAACCAAAGCAGGATCAACAGAAGTGGCAATACCCATGATCGAGAACAGCGAACGCGGCATAACCATCAATAAGGCTTTGGCCTGGACTATGCTGGTCTCCGTCACTGGGCTGATCTGGTGGGGCGGTGGCACATTGGCCTCGCTGCAAGGGGCCGCCGACCGGCTCACTTCCGCCCTGACCGAAACCCGCGAAATGATCGTGGCCGAGCGTGCCAATTCCGCGCAGTTGGAAGCACGCGTCCGGGTTCTGGAAAACAGCGCAACCCGGCAGGACACGCGCTTTGACGCCCTGTCACTGTCGATCAACGAGCTGAAACAACAGGCCCGCGAAACCAATGCGCTGCTGCGGGAACTGGCCCAGCGGCCCTGATCGCCCCCCACCAGCTTCATCATCCGAACATCCCGACCCGCCCAACGGCGGGTTTTTTTGTTGCCCGCCAATGGGCAGAAAGAACGACCCATGCAAGCAGATTCAGCTGAGGCCATCCGCCTGATCCAGAGCGGATTAGACAAACTTGGCCATACTCCCGGCACCATTGATGGCCGCTGGGGTGTCCGAACTGCCCGCGCACTACGGCAGTTGATCGCCGCCAACGGTCGCCCGGCCTCAGTCGCACCGCAGGGCCCCCTGCCGTGGATCACCGAAGCAAAGACGGCGCTGGGCCGCAACGAGGCCCGCGACCGCACCTGGCTGATGGACTGGTTGAAGCGCGACGGCCGCAGTCTGGGTGATCCATCCAAAAACCCGTGGTGCGGCGATTTCGTGGAAACCTGCATCCGCATGGGCCTGCCTGATGAAGTCCTCCCCGGCGCGCTGGGCACCAATCCTTATTGGGCGCGCAACTGGCTGCTGTTCGGGCAAGCGGTGCAGCCCATCACCGGTGCGGTACTGATTTTCGAACGCGGTTCTGGCGGCCACGTCGGCTTCGCGGTCGGCCAGGATGACACGCATTTCTTCGTCGTCGGTGGCAACCAATCCGATGCCGTCACCGTCGCACGCATCGGCAAGTCCCGCCTCCTCGGAGCGCGCTGGCCCGCAACCTATCCGCCCCACTTGAAGCGCCTGCCGACGATGAAGCCGGGCGAATTCCTCACCACCACCAATGAAATCTGAAAAGGAGAACATCATGTTGAAACCTGCAATTCTGGCGCTTCTGCGCCAAATCCTGACCATCGCAGGCACGGCGCTGGTCGCTAAAGGCTTTGTCCAAGCTTCGGATCTCGAACCAGTGATCGGCGCGCTGCTGACCATCGGGTCGGCGGTCTGGTCGGTTACTGACAAGCGTGGGAGGTGAACAATAGCCCTGTTCAAGCAAGGGGCCGGTTCAACACCCGGCCTCCTTGTGGATTGGTCTGGCCGCAACGCAGAGTGCGACACGTTTGAACAGGATTTGGCGACTTGCGCGGATGGCGTTCTCTACTACCTTGCGGGCGGGAAGAACCTTTTCGGTAGATGCAACTGGCGAAGCCCGCTTTCATAGAGCTTGATGCAAAGCACCCAAAGGCTCTGGCGTGCCGTTACGGACCGCACCAGACTTACACACGTCAATGCCAGGATCGCTCCGCCAAGAACGTCTGACGGATAATGGGCTCCGAGAAATATCCGCGCCCAAGATACAGCGAGCGCCAGTCCCAGAAGAATTGCACCGGCTGTACGCAGCGAAGCCGCAGCCATCAGACCGAAGGCCAGCGCGAACATCAGCGTCGCATGGTCGCTCGGGAAAGAATTCTCTGGCAGGTGCTTCAGCAAATTGGCGCCAAGTCCAACTTCGAACGGGCGCGGTCGATAGTGAATCCAGCCGATCACCTGAACCATGAACAAGCCCAAGGCTCCAGCTGCCGACGCGTCCAGCAATGCAGGACGCCAGCCCGTCCGCGCACGTACCCACGCCACAATCAGAGCAAACCCAACCAATGGAACGATGGCGCTGGCCAAGAATTCGGCCAGCGCAACACACCAGCGTGGCGAGTGCAGTGTTCCGGTCAGCCACAGGAAAAAAGCGGTGTCGATGGATTGCATGCTGTCTCTTTGAAATTGTGCGTGCGGCGGCGGGCAGGAATGGGCGCTAACAGGCCAAATCCTGAATTGTGGTCAGGGTTGCCGGGGGTCTTGCCCACGGCAACCCTTTGATCCGCAGTCTTTCAGGCAGGGGTCGCACGTTCGTCACCGTCGTTAGTAATGCTCATGTAGGCGACGATCCCGAAGATGGCGGCAAGGAACAGGGCACTGGTGATGATCGTGCCAAGGCCCATTCCGCCATATTCCTTCGGTTGGGACAAGAGATCGCCAAAGCTGGCACCCAGAGGACGGGTGAAGATGTAGGCGAGCCAAAAGCCAAGGATCGGATCGAGGCCGAGGAAGAAGTAGCCAAACGACAGGGAGGCGATGATCAGGCCGAAAAGGATGCCAGTCGACATGTATCCCAGGCCGAAATGTTCGGCCACCAGATCGCCTGCTGCCGTGCCAAGGGCGAAGGTGAACAGGATCGCCAGCCAATACCAGACTTCGCGCCGGGTGGTCAGGATCGAATGGATCGACAGCGTCCGCTCGGACGCATACCAGACGCCGAAGGTTGCGATCAGGGCGAGAGTGAAGCCGACCGTTGCTGTCACCAGCGAGACGCCGAAGTTATCGACCAGATTGTCTGTGAAAAGGGTGCCGACGATGCTGATCAGCACGACCGCCAACCAGTAGGACCATGGGACATAGCGTTTTTGACCGAATTGCAGGACAAGCGCCCCGATCAGGATGGCCGCCATGATCAGCGACGTCGCCGTCAGACCAAGGCCAAGGTTGACCGCCAGATAATCGGCGGCAGTTTCGCCCATGGTCACGGCCATCAGCTTGATCAACCAGAAATCGACGGTGACGCGTGGAACGCGGTTAAGGGCGGCGGGGGTGGAAGGGGGATAGGTCATGTCGGGTGCCTTGTTCATGGTCATCTCAGACGGGTTCATGTGGCGGCCAACAGGGCCAGCGCCTGTGCGCTGAAGCCGTCTGCTCGTGCATCGTCATCCGCATTGCAGCGTTCAAGCGCCTTGGTCTGGAAATCGGTCGCGGCGGCTTTGTCAGCAGCGGCAATGGTCGTGGTCGCAAGACCAGCGGCCAGGTCTGACAGCATGACCTCACATGGCAGGGCGCGGCCCGCGTCATCCGTCACAGCGATTCCACTGACCATCGTCACACCAGCCGCAGGGGCCTGACCCAATGCATTGGCCGGTGCGTCAAGCGAGGTCGCAAGGGCGGCAAGTGTCGCTGTCACATCGGCAGCGACAGGGGTTGAGGCCCGCAGCGCATCGAGGGCGTTGTCAGCCGCCACATCGACATTGCCCCAGGCGTTGCTGTCCATGGCCCGCATCGTGCCTGCCGCATCATCCCAAGCCGTTTCAAAGTCGGTAATGCGCTTTTCGGCAGCAACAAAGTCACCGGTCGCAGCAAGGGTTTCGACATCGGAGACGATCTTTTTCATCGCCGACAGATCACCCAGCGGTTCAGCCATAGCGGTCATAGTTGTCGCTGCTACCACCGGCCCGGTCGAATACATCTGGAAGGCCGTGAATCCGGCCACGGGCAGGGCGATCAGGGCGGTGGCGAGAAGAATTTGTTTCATTACGGTGTCCATTCGGTTGTTCAGAGCACCGTCTTGGGCTGCGCACCTTTCGGCATCCTCACGGCGGGCTTACCGATTTGTAAGGTTGCCCGGTTTACAGATTTGTAAGCTGGCCGAAAGATCGCGACGACCTTGGAAGCACAAAAGTGGCGCATCAAACCACCTCAAGGATTCTCGTGATGACCGTTACTTCACTGACACTCGACGCCGGTTCCGATAGCCGATCCGACACCAAGCATTCCGGCGCGACCCGCGCTTTTCATGCGGCACTTGCCGCGACGATCATCATTCAGTTGGCGACCAGTCAGGTGATGCCGGGCCCGGACGAGGCGGCGGGGGCATGGATCTTGCAGCTGCATCAATACAGCGGGCTTACGGCGGCAGGACTGGCCTTTGCCTTTTGGCTGACGATTGTGCTGCGCCGCGACGGCACGTCATTCTGGACCATGGTACCGTGGTTTTCAGCTGGTCGCCTGAAGGCCCTGTTCGCGGATATCCGCGTGCATCTGGGTGCA
>JAYTDA010000378.1:0-11555 GCA_043736155.1 Paracoccaceae bacterium
AGCGGGAACAGGATCAGCAGGGCGAGGTTGGCGTATTTCATGGCAGGCAACCTGTCTGGCGTGGGGGGCAGGGTCAAGGGGGCCAGTCCCGGTTGACAAGCGCCTCTCCCCCGGCCCCTCTCCCAACGGCGAAGGGGGCGCGAGACGGCACCGCCAGCGCCCCCCTCTCCGACTTCGGAGAGGGGCCGGGGGAGAGGCGACTATCCTTTGCGACAGCCAGGGCCAATTGGCTTCACCGCACCGATTCAATCGGCCCGTCTGCCCGGCCATGGATGAACTGGTCCAGGTAAGGGTCTGACGCGCTGTCCATTTCCGCCACCGGCCCGGTCCAGCGGATCACCCCGCCGTGCAGCATCGCCACCCGGTCGGCGATGGCACGCACCGACGACATGTCGTGGGTGATGGTCATTGCCGTTACCCCCATCTCCACCACGATCTCGCGGATCAGCTGGTTGATGACCCCCGCCATGATCGGATCGAGCCCGGTGGTCGGTTCATCGAAAAAGATGATCTCGGGCTCAGCGGCGATGGCGCGGGCGAGGCCGACGCGTTTCTGCATGCCACCCGACAATTCGGCGGGGAACTGGTCGGCGACCGACGGCCCCAGCCCGACCCGGCGCAGCTTTTCCAGCGCGGTGGCCCGCGCCTCATCCTTGGGCCGCTTTTGCGCGCCCCGCATCAGCCGGAACGCCACGTTTTCCCAGACCCGCAGGCTGTCAAACAATGCGCCGCCCTGAAACAGCATGCCGAACCGGGCCAGAAACGCCTCGCGGTCGGCCTTTGTGACATCTTCGCCTGCCACCACGATCTGGCCGCTGTCTGGTTTCACAAGGCCGAGGATGCATTTGAGCAGAATGGATTTTCCGGTGCCGGAGCCGCCGATGATCACCATGCTTTCGCCTTTGGGCAACAGCAGATCAATGCCTTGCAGCACCCGGTTGGCCCCAAACGCCTTGTGAAGACCCGCGATGCTGATCATGCCGAGAAAAACAGCGCGGTCATGATGAAATTCGCCGCCAGGATCAGCACCGCCGCTGCTTCAACCGAGCTTTTGGTGGCTTGCCCCACGCCTTGCGCCCCACGCCCCGACCGCATGCCGAAATAGCACCCCATAAGCGTGGCGATAAAGCCGAACACTGCACCTTTGGCCAAGGATGTCGCCACATCGCTGGCTTCCAGGAAATCCAGGGTGTTTTTCAGGTAGGTGGCGCGGTTGAAGCCCAACTGCCCGGTTGCGACCAGAAAACCGCCCATCACCCCGATGATGTCGCCGATGCCGACCAATACCGGCACCACCAGAAACCCGGCCAGCACCCGCGGCACCGTCAGATATTTCATCGGATGGGTCGAAAGGGTCACCAGCGCGTCGATCTGTTCGGTGACTTTCATCGTGGCGATTTCAGCGGCAATCGACGAAGTGACCCGCGCGGCGATCATCAGCCCGACCAGCACCGGCCCCAGTTCGCGCACCATGCCGATGGCGACGATCTGCGGCACCACCGCTTCTGCCGAAAACCGCGCGCCACCGGCATAAATCTGCAAGGCCAGCGCGCCACCGGTAAAGACGGCGGTCAGGCCGACCACCGGCAGGCTGAAATAACCGACGGTCAGCAGCGACTGGCCGAATTCACGCAAGTAGAACGGCGGGCGGACCAGATGGCCAAGCGTCGCACCGGCATAAAGCGCAATGCGCCCCAGTGCTGCCAAAGCGGCCAGCACCGTGCGGCCCAGCACCGCCAGGGGGGTGGTCAACGTCACCGGGCACCAGAAACATAGCGGCGGGCATAGCGGTGCCCCAGCGAGGTCAAAATTTCATAGCCGATGGTGCCCGCCGCATTGGCCAGCGCCTCAATCCCCTGTTCCGGGCACAGGATATCCAGCGCCCGCGGCTCGTCGGGCAGATCGGTGACATCGGCGGTGATCAGATCCATCGAGATGCGACCGACCACCGGGCAGGCGACTCCTTCGGCATAAAGCTGCAATGCCGGGGCCAGACGCCGGGTCAGGCCATCGGCGTACCCGGCAGCTACCGTGGCTATCCGGCTGTCACGGTCAGCTACCCAAGCGCAGCCATAGCCGACCGTTTCCCCCGCCGCCACATCACGCACCTGCACCACCGGTAACGATAGCTGCACTACCGGTTGCGCTTCGGCAAAGGGCAAACCGCCATACAGGCCGATGCCGGGGCGGGTCAGATCGAAATGGTAGTCCGGACCCAGCAGGATCCCGCCGGTGGCGGCAAACGAGCGTGGCACCCCGATGCCATCGGTCAGATCGGTGAATTCCGCCAATTGGCCTCGATTCATCGGGTGGCCGGGCGCATCGGCGCAGGCCAGATGGCTGATCACCAGCTTTGGTGCGCGTTCCAGCGCCAGCGCCGCCACCGCCAGCCATTCCGCCGCCTCCATCCCCAGCCGGTTCATCCCGGTATCGATCTGGATGCCAAACGGCTGATCCGGCAGCGCCTCGAAATGCCGGGTCATCTGGTCGAGCGAATTGAGCAGCGGGATCAGGTCGAGGTTCCGTACCACTTCGGTATCGCCCGCCATGTGGCCTGCCATCACGTAAATGGCCGGCCCCGGCCCCAGCGCCTGGCGCAGCACCGCCGCCTCTTCGGCCATCGCCACGAAAAAATGCCGCGCCCCGGCTTGCGCAAGGGTGCGCACCACCCGGCCAGCCCCAAGGCCATAGGCATCCGCCTTGACCACAGCCCCGGCCTCGGCCTTGCCTGACAGATGCGCCAAGGCCCGCCAGTTGGCAGCAACGGCATCCAGATCAATGGTCAGACTGGCAACAGACATGGCGGGGGTTTTGACAGGCGGGGGCGTGGGGTCAAGTGAAATGTGGCTATTGCCCCCGGTTCAACTGCCAATCGCCCGGTCCAGATGGGTATAGCCGCCATCGACAAACAGCCATTGCCCGGTGGTATGGGCGGCACGGGGCGACAGCGCCATCACCACGGCGGCGGCAATCTCGCGCGGCTCGGTCATCCGTTGGCCCAAGGGAATGCGGGCGGTGATGGATGCCAGTTGCGCCGCCGGATCGGCGAACGATTGCAGCCAGTCGGCATACATCGGCGTCATCACCTCTGCCGGGATCACCGCGTTGACCCTGACACCCCAGGGGGCCAGTGCCGCCGCCCATTCCCGCGTCAGCCCCAGTTGCGCCGCCTTGGCTGCGACATAGGCCGATGTGGTGCCCTGACCGGTGACGGCAGTTTTCGAGGAAATGTTGACGATGGCCCCCCGTTGGGCTTTCAGATCAGCCTGCAGCAAATGGGCAAGGGTGTAATAATGCAGCAGATTCTGGTCGAGCGAGGCGCGGAAAGCCGCAGGCCCCGCATCCAGCCCCACGCCATCGTTGCGCCCGGCGTTGTTGACCAGCCCATAAACCTGCCCCCAGCGGTCATGGGTTTCGGCGACGGCACGGCTGCAGTCGTCATCCTTTGACAGATCCGCCCTGACCCACCCCGCTGCGGGCCCAAGCCGCGCCAACCACGCCGCATCGGGGGCGCGGCGGGCAAATATCACCGGCACCGCGCCTTCTTCAGCCAGAGTTTCGGAAATTGCAGCGCCGATCCCGGCACCGCCGCCGGTGACCACCACCACCTTGCCCGCCAGTTGCAGATCCATCGCCTGTTCTCCACCAGAAGGGTCAGAATCCGACGTCGCCGGAACCCTGTTGCCAGGGTTTGACCAGATTGCCGAACCGGGTAAAGCGCCCCTCAAAGCTCAGATCCACCGTGCCGATCGGCCCATGCCGCTGTTTGCCGATCACCAGTTCGGCCTTGCCATGTACCTGTTCCATCGCGGCTTGCCACTTTGCCATTGCTTCCAGATCATGATCGCCGGGCTTTTCACGCTCTTTGTAATATTCCTCGCGGTAGACGAACATCACCACATCGGCGTCCTGTTCGATTGACCCGGATTCGCGCAGATCGCTGAGCTGCGGCCGCTTGTCTTCACGGTTTTCCACCTGCCGCGACAATTGGCTGAGCGCCAGAACCGGAATATCCAGCTCCTTGGCAATCGCTTTCAAACCTTGGGTGATTTCAGTCACTTCGTTGACCCGGCTGTCGCGTGCGGTGGCGGGGCGGACCAGTTGCAGATAGTCGATCACCAAGAGGTCCAGCCCATGGGTCCGCTTCAACCGCCGGGCCCGCGCCGCCAGCTGGCTGATCGGAATCGCAGGGGTGTCGTCGATATACAGCGGGCAGGCTTCCAGCGTCTTGGCGGCTTCGACAAAGCGGCGAAACTCGGCCTCGGTCATGTCGCCGCGGCGGATCTGGTCCGATGGCACTTCAGACGCTTCAGACAGCACCCGCGCCGCCAGCTGTTCCGCGCTCATTTCCAGGCTGAAAAAGCCAACCACACCGCCATCAATCGTGCCTTCGGTGCCATCCGGTTTGCGGCCCCGCTTGTAGGCTTTGGCGACGTTGAAGGCGATATTGGTGGCAAGTGCGGTTTTGCCCATCGAGGGGCGACCGGCCAGGATCAGCAGGTCCGACCGGTGCAGGCCCCCCAGCTTCTTGTCGATATCGACCAACCCGGTCGATACCCCGGCCAGACCACCATCGCGCTGATAGGCGGCATTGGCGTTGTTCACCGCATCAGTGACGGCTTTCAGAAACGACTGAAAGCCGCGTTCGGCGTGGCCCTGTTCACCCAGCTTGTACAGCCGCTGTTCGGCCTCGATGATCTGGTCGCGCGGCTCGGATGCCACATCGACCTTGGCCGCTGCCGCCGAGATATCGCGCCCCAACCCGATCAGTTCGCGCCGCACCGCCAGATCATAGAGCATCTGGGCATAGTCGCGCGCCGCATAGGCCGACAGCGCCGCCCCGGCGATCCGCGCCAGATAGGCGGGGCCGCCCAGTTCGCGCAGACCGGCGTCATCCTCCAGAAACGCCTTCAGCGTCACCGGTGACGCCAGCGCGTTCTTCTGTATCCGCGCAGCTGCAATTTCAAAGATCCGCTGATGCACCGGTTCAAAGAAATGCCCGGCCTTGATGGTCGACGAGATGCGGTCAAACACGTCGTTGTTGGTCAGGATCGCGCCGAGCAGCTGCTGTTCGGCTTCGATGTTATGGGGCAGGGCTTCGCCCTCGGTCTGGATGGCCTGTACGGGAACGATGGCCCGGATCGTTGCACTGTCACTCATCGCTGCCTGCTGCTCCGTTCACGTCAAGCCCAGACAAATGCGCGTTTGCACCGGGCTGCGCAATCTTGATAGTTTGGTGGAAAAGCCTGTGGGCAAGCCGAACATAACCCTGTTGAGCGATAATGCCTACCATATATGGCGTTCCAGCGGAAATAAACTACTACATGCCCCGATTCGATACGCGATTTCCGGGCTTGTCCACAGCACCTCCCGGCCGCAGCGTCAGGTTTTTTGGCGCGCTTCCTGCCATGCGCGCGGCGCCCGCAGGAACGCCTCGACCTCTGTCAACGTGGCTAAGTCAAAGCTGCTGCGGTCCCGGGCTTCGGCCAGCACATCCCACCAGGTACACAGATGGTGCAGCGTGATGTCCTGTTCCGCCAGTTTCGCCTCGGTACCCTCGAAAATGCCGTAGTAAAAGATCACCGCGGTATGCTGGCAGATTGCCCCGGTATCGCGGATCGCCTGGACAAAGCTGAGTTTGGATCCGCCATCGGTGGTCAGATCCTCGACCAGCAGGACCCGCTGGCCCTCGGTCATCACCCCTTCGATCCGGGCATTGCGTCCGTACCCCTTGGGCTTCTTGCGGACATAGGTCATCGGCAGCGCCAGCCGTTCGGCGACCAGAGCGGCAAAGGGAATACCGGCGGTCTCGCCCCCGGCGATATTGTCAAACGCCTCCAACCCCACATTGCGCATCACGGTGCAGGTCAGAAAATCCATCAGAACCGAACGGATGCGGGGATAGGAGATCAGCTTGCGGCAATCGATATAGGTCGGGCTGGGCAGGCCGGAGGCAAGGGTAAAGGGTTCCGCCGCGTTGAAATGCACCGCCTTGATGTCCAGCAGCATCCGCGCGGTCAGGCGGGCGATGTCGGCGGCGGGGGGAAAGCTGGTGGGGATCATCATGCGACCTTTGTCAGGGGGGTGGGCTGGCGCTCAAAGGCAAAGACCCGCGACCAGCCCGGCATTTCCGACAGGCTGAAACCCTGCGCAAGCAGGCCGCTGACCAGGGAATATTGTCGGGTCGGGCCATAGACTTCGGGGTGCAGTTCGACAATCAGCCGGCGCAGGCCAGACAGATCAAGCTCCGGCAGCAGCTCCGACTCGGCCCCTTCGACATCCATCGCCAGGATCGTTGGCCGGGTTTCAGCCATGATCTTGCGCAGGTCGTGTTCCGGAACGCGGACCTTGGCGGCGACGCCCGCACCGGGTCGGCGAGACGACGCCCAGAATTCGACAGCAAGGTAAAAGTCGGCCTCACCCTGTTGCAGTGCGGCAAGGCCATGGATCACCTGCGCCCCGCAGCCATGGGCGGCAAGGTTTTCCCGCAACAGGGGAACAAGCTGCGGATTGGCTTCAACCACGGCAACAACGACGCCGGGGCAGGCCCGGTGCGCCACCAGCGACACCAGACCCAATCCGGCCCCGATGTCCAGAACACGGTCTTCTGGCACCAGATCCTGTTGGATGAAATGACATTCCTGGCTTTCATATTGGCCAAGGGCGATATGGCCGATCAGGTTCGGGCTGACCACATCCCCGGGTACCAAAAGGTCGAGTCCCCGCTCCCGGATCGTTCCGGTTTCAAGTGCGCGAAGGGCACGGCGCATCCATCCCGGTTTGTCATCGCTGCGTTCCAGCGCGAGACGCAGCGACGCCAGCGCCGCTGTGCGGTCATTGGATTTCAGATCAAGCCGCGCCTTCAGTTGCACGGGCATCGGTGCCTTGGGAAACCGCTGGCTTGCCAGATCAAATTCCCGTTGGGCTGCGGCCACGTCGCCCAGTCGGTCAAAGGCATTGGCGCGTTGGATGTAGTGTGGCACCAAGTCGGTATCGGCGCGCCAGTCCCCGACAAAGCTCAAGGCAAGTGTGGTTTGGCCCGAGGCCTGCAACAGGTCGATCAGGCGGTTGGGCATCGCTCCTCGGCGGCCCGTGGCGCGCAACTCATTGTAAATGCACAGGGCCTGATTGACCTGTTTGGCATCGCAGGCTTGCGTTAGTGCGGCTTCCACCACAAACAGGGGCAGCGCCGCATAGTCTGTGGCGGCGGCAGCCACCAACAGGCGGCACAGCTCGGCGTCCTTGCCCTCATCAAACAGTGACTGCGCTGTCTGGGTCAGGCTGGTTGGGTGGTCAGGGTCTGGCAACATCTATGCCCCCGGATGCCAATGCACCGGGAAGCCCGGGTCAAAGATCGTGACCGGGCCAGCGCCGGTGTCCAGTTTGGCGGGGAAGGCGACGGGTGCGCCCTTGCTCAGGGTCAGGGTGGCGCTGTTCAGCGGCAGGCCGTAAAAGGCGGCACCATGCTGCGAGGTGAAGCCTTCCAGCCGCTCGAGCGCGCCTGCGTCGTCAAACACCTGCGCCAGGATCGCCATCGTGTTCGGGGCGGTAAAGCATCCGGCGCAGCCGCAGGCCTGTTCTTTCAGCGCATCCACGTGCGGCGCGCTGTCAGTGCCAAGGAAGAACCGCGCCTCGCCCGACAGGGCGGCGGCGCGGACCGCCAGGCGGTGGCTCTCGCGTTTGGCGACCGGCAGGCAATAGTAATGCGGGCGGATGCCACCGGCGAGGATGTGGTTGCGGTTCAGGATCAGATGATGGGTGGTGATGCTGGCGGCCAGCGTGGCATCGCCGGCGCGGACATAGGCCACGGCTTCGGCGGTGGTGATATGTTCCATCACCACCTTGAGCCCCGGGGTGGCGCGGCGAACCGGGTCCAGCACCCGGTCGATAAAGGCGGCTTCGCGGTCAAAGATGTCAACGGCGGGGTCGGTCACCTCGCCATGGACACAAAGCGGCAGGCCGATCTCGGCCATCTTGTCCAGCACGCCCCGCACCTTGTCGAAATCGCGCACCCCCGAGGCCGAATTGGTGGTGGCACCGGCGGGGTACAGTTTGACGGCGTGCACAAGGCCCGAGGCATGGGCGGCGGCGACATCGGCGGCGTCGGTGGTTTCGGTGAGATAAAGCGTCATCAGCGGCTCGAACGCCATGCCGGCGGGCAGCGCCGCCAGGATCCGGGCGCGGTAGGCCCGCGCATCGGCGGCTGTCACCACTGGCGGCAGCAGATTGGGCATCACGATGGCACGGGCGAAATGGCGGGCAGTTTCCGGCAACACCGCCTGCAGCACTCGGCCATCGCGCAGGTGCAGGTGCATGTCATCGGGGCGGCGGATGGTCAGGCTGTGGGTCATGGGTTCGCCTACACTGGCGGGCAGGCGGAATCCAGTCTTGGCAGTTTCGCGCTGTGCCGATTTTTTGGACATCGCCGCCCGGGATCCGGGCATCAGGAACAATGGCGGGAGAGGTCTGGCCGCCCTTGCCAAGGGTGCCCTGTGCGCCTGCGCATGGCTTGGTCAGACCGCGGGGATGCAAGAAACCGCGATCCTTGCCGACAGAATGCAGCGCAGCCGGGGCCGGGCTGAGGTGGCGCTGTCGCATCGCACCGGGGCCACCCGGCTGGACCGGTTGCATCAGCCCGGCTCTGCCAAGGGGATGCTGCCGACGGTGCATGGGGTCTGCACCGAACTGGTGTTTTTGAACAATCTGGCGGTCTGACCGGCGGCGACGGTCTGTCTTATGGTCTGTCGCTTGGCGCAGGGGCGCAGGGCATTGCCACCACCCAGACACCGCCGAACGCGCCTATGCCAGTGCCAGCGGTGCCGCCCGGGTCGAGCTGCGGCTGCATCTTGGGGCAGGGGCAGCGCTGGATTGGCTGCCGCAGGAAACCATCCTGTTCGACCGCGCAGCCCGGACACGGCGCACTTTGGCCGATTTGGCTGGCGATGCCAGTCTGCTGATGCCAGTCTGCTGATGCTGGAAATGCTGGTGTTGGGCCGCGCCGCAATGGGCGAGCAGGTTCGCACTCTCGATCCCTTTCGACCGGCGCAAGGTCCGGCGCGGCGGGCGGCTGGTGCTGGGCGACCCGGTGCGGCTGACATCGGCCAGTCTGGGCGGCCAAGCGGCTCTGCTGGGGCCACACCGCGTCATCGCCACTCTGGTACTGGTGTCGCCGGTGGCAGTGCTGCTGCTGGACCCGGTGCGGGTGCTGCTGGCGGAATTGGCTGGCGTTGAAGCCGGGGCCTCGGCGTGGGAGGGTCGGTTGGCGGTACGGCTGCCGGCACCGGACGGCGATCAGTTGCGCCAAGCGGTGCTGGCGGTGCTGGCGGCGCTGGGGCTACCCAAGTGGTGTTGCAGGTCGCCAACGGCGGCGACCGCCCGGTGCAGGTCGGCAACCATTACCATTGCGCCGAAACCAACCCGGCGCTGGTGTTTGACCGCCGAGCGGCACGCGGCATGCGGCTGGATATCGCCGCAGGCACCGCTGTGCGGTTTGAACCGGGGCAGCTCCGCGATGGGTGGCTGGTGCCGTTTGGCGGGTCACGGCAGGTTTGGGGGTTCAACGGGGCGGTGATGGGGGCGTTGTAGGGAATCGGTCTTTGCCTTACATTCTCATGAGTAAGGAATATGTGGAGGTAAGGAATGGGCCACTATGCGAAGCTGACAAGCAAAGGCCAGACCACCATCCCGGCAGAGATCAGGGCTGAACTGGGAGTAGGTCCGGGCGACCGGGTTGAATATGTCAAGCTGCCAGATGGGCAGATCGTGGTGCGCAAGGCCAAAAGCGGTCTGGAATCCCTGCGGGGCATCATCAAGCTGGATCGGCCGACAAGCACGGATGAGATCGTTGCGATGGTCAGGCAGGCCCGAGGCGAAATGGGGATGAGGCATGATCGGGATTGATACAAACGTCCTGATCCGATGGCTCGTCAGTGACCCCACCGCCCCAGCCCAATCGACTCTTGTCGTGGACTTTCTTGAGTCTGCTGGTGGCGATATACTGGTCGGTTCGGTCGTTCTGGCGGAACTGGCATGGGTATTGGAAAGTCGGTTCAAATTGCGCCGCACGCAGGTTGGCGCAGTGCTGCGAACCTTGCTGGATGCGCCAGTCCTCAAGTTCGATAGCCGCAGGGCCGTTGAATGCGCTATTGGGGCGTTCCAAGACGGACGCGCCGTTTTCTCAGACTATCTGATCGCCGAATTGAACGCCGCCGCCGGGTGTCAAACCACCATGACCTTTGACAAAGCCGCCGCCAAGGGCCCGCATTTCACGCTGCTTGCCTGATCGAAAGCAGCTTGCCCGCCCGGACTGCCCGCGAAATCTCTGCCCACTGCCAAGCCCAGATAGCCCATGCCGATTTCATCACCCACAAAGGAGGCCCACATGAAACAATCTTACAAAGGTTCCTGCCAGTGCGGTGCAGTGTCATTCGAGGCGGACCTCGATCTTGACAGCACCGTCACCTGCAACTGCTCACGCTGCCAGCGGATCGGGTCGGTGCTGACCTTTGCGCCGCGTTCGGATTTCAGGCTGGTGACGGGCGAGGGTAACTTGACCGAGTATCTGTTCAACAAACACGCGATCAGCCATCGGTTCTGCAAGACCTGCGGGGTGGAGCCATTCGCCTATGGCACGATGCCCGACGGTTCGTTGACGGTGGCGGTGAACGCCAACTGCCTTGATGGCGTTGATCCGCGCGCGCTGAAATCGCACCACCATGATGGCAAGTCCAGCTGACCGGGAGCCCCGATGCCCGACCGGATCTCCCGCGCCACCTATGTCGACATGTATGGCCCTACCACCGGCGGCCGCATCCGCCTCGCTGATTCCGACCTGATCATCGCGGTGGAGCGCGAGCTGACCACCTATGGCGAGAAGGTCAAATTCGGCGGCGGCAAGGTGATCCGCGACGGGATGGGGCAAAGCCAGATCCCCCGCGCGGGCGGCGCGGTCGATAGCGTGATCACCAATGCGCTGATCCTCGACCATTTAGGCATCTGCACGGCCGATGTCGGGCTGCGCGACGGGCGGATTCACGCCATTGGCAAGACGGGCAACCCCGATACCCAGCCCGGTGTCACCATCATCATCGAGCCGGGGACAGAGATCATCGCCGGAGAGCGGGAAATACTGACGGCAGGCGGGATGGATGCCCATATCCATTTCATCGCCCCCCAACAGATCGAGGATGCGCTGCTATTCCGGCATCACCACCATGCTGGGCGGTGGCACAAACCCGCAGCATCGGCAAGGCCGACATGATCTGCAACAATGCAATGCCGCAGATCGAGGTCAATCCCGAAACCTACGAGGTGCGGGCCGATGGCGAGTTTTTGACCTGTGAACCGGCCGGAGTGCTGCCGCTGGCGCAGAGGATTTTCTTTTCTGACCCTTTGGCCCAAACACTTTTTTAATCATCGCCCCTCAGGATGACCCAGCGGCTGGCCCGCAGCGCCTCCCCTCCCCCTTCGTGCTAAGGGATGCACACATCGTCAGGTTTGGTTTTCCCGGTGCGCTTGACGGGTTGAATGTTGCATGATTCGGTTGTCCTACCTTG
>JAYTDA010000379.1:0-17341 GCA_043736155.1 Paracoccaceae bacterium
CCCCCCCCCCCCCCCCCCCGGCCCAAGGGCAGCAGACCAGCCTGAACCGCTCAGAAAAACCCCATCAGCTGCACGCTGTCCAGCGCCAGAATCACCGCCAGCAGGCTGCGCAGCATGTCTTCGGGCAGTTTCGGTGCCAAGAGACTGCCGATGATGATGCCGGGGATCGAGCCGACCAGCAGGGTGACCAGCAGCAGCCAGTTCACCTCGCCCACCCACCAATGGCCGAGCCTTGCGATCAGGGTCAGCGGCACGGCATGGGCGATGTCTGACCCGATGATGGTGAGCGTCGGCATTCGCGGATAAAGGATCAGCAGCGCCGTCACCCCGATGGCCCCGGCACCGACCGACGTGGTCATCACCAGCGCCCCCAGAACCACACCGGTGACATTGGTGAGGTTGCGCACCAGGCTGTCGTTGGAAGCCTCGACCCTGCTGCCCAGAAAGGCCACGACCTGCTGGCGGTACAGCAATGTGGCCGCTGTCATCAGCAGGACAGCCCCCAGCAGAAAAATCAGCAACCCGGCTTTGGTGCTTTGGGTGCCAGTTGCCAGCATGATCAGAAACGGGAACCAGAGGTGCCGGAACCGACCCGGTGGCAAGGCGGCGCACGATCTGCCAGGTGACCGATTTGTTGCGGCCATGAACCGCAGTGCCGTCCGATTTGGTGACTGCGGCACACGGCAGATCGGTGCCGACGGCGGTGGCGGGGTGGATGCCGAACCGCAGACCCGAAAGCGGGGTCATCAACGCCGCCCCCGGCGCCGGTCAGCCCGACAATGATGCCAAAGACCAGACTGGAAAGGGAGAACGGGAAATGGATGTCGCCAAACTGCATTGATGGGTCACCTCCCGGCAGCGTTGGTCAACGACCCGAGGCGGATAGATGCTGCCAAGTTGAAAAACAAGAAACATTGCATCAGTCGGGATCTTGTCGGGTTTCCGTGCGCGGCTGCCTCGCGTCGGGCGCAGGGTGGCGGATGGAGGCCGGGTCTGTGTCCTGTCCGGGACTGCCCGGGGGGCTTGCCGACGGCAATTCCGTGACCGCCTTCTGCCGATCTCTCTGGCGGCGTTAAACTGCGAAGAACGGGTGGGAGATATGGCGATGATCAGTGGCTATCATGATGTCACGCGGTCTGTGGAACTTGTGCAGGAAGATCATGATTTCCACACCAAAGCGCTGGGAATCAAGTCGGTGAAACGCACGGTGCTGTTTGATGGCACCATCCCGGTCTACCATCTGTACGACGGCAACCCGGCAGGCGATCCCTCGACCATCGTCACCACATTCCCGTTTCGCAAACCCGGGATCTTTGGCCGCCGTGGCACCAACCAAAGCCGGATCATCCAACTGGCGATCCCCAGAGGCGCTTCGGATTTCGGGGTCAACCGGTTGAATGCACGCGGTATTCCCGCCGCCAAGTCCGAACGCTTTGGTTTGCTCAGGGTATCATTGCAGCACCCCTGCGGCATTCCGCATGAACTGGTCGAAAGCCCCGCCGATCCGCGCGCCCCGATCACCGCCGATGGCATTGGCGCGGCGCAGGGGATCAAGGGCATCCATGGCGTTGCCATCGCGGTGTTTGACCGGACCTCGATGGATGATTTCCTGACCGTCGGGATGGGAATGACCAAAGAGGCGGATGATGCAAGCGGCCTGATGTTTTGGGTGCCTGCCGGGTTGGCGGTGCCACCGGTGGCCTGCCGTTGCACGGGCTGCCGGTCTATGCCGGATGCGGCGATGCCGATGCTTGGATACCGCTTGGGCATTTCATCACCGGGCTTGCCGACCTTGGCGCTGCCGGTGCCCGCCTGCGCGCCGACGTGTTTCCCGGCCGCCCGCATCAGGTTTGTGAGGCAGAGATTGTGGCGCTCGGTGCGATGTTGCAGGCTGTGGCAACCGGGCAAGCGGTGTTTGGCCGATGATGGAGCGCTTTACCTTTGCCGGGATGCCGCAGCGGGTGCTGTTTGGTGCCGGAACCCTGGCCGAAACCCCGGCAGAAGTGGCGCGGCTGGGGCGGTCGCGCGCAATGGTGCTGACCACCGCCCGCCAGAAACCGGCGGGTGAGGCATTGGCGATCAAGGTGCCCTATCCCAATCCGCGCGCCTTTTCGCAGGCTGACATCCGGGCCTTGCTGCAACATGCGTGGGATGGCGTGCGGCCCTAAACCCCCACCCCAACCCTCCCCGCTAGGGGGGAGGGAGACGGAAACGGCCCCGCAACCCACCACATGCGATAGCCCTGCATGTCCGACCCTGAGCCATTGCCAAAGCCGGTGCAATTGCCGAAACTGCGGCTGACAACCGGCATCAAGCCGGGCAGATTGAATGGGGAAGGGCCGGATGGCCGATATTTCAACCGATGTCCTGATCATCGGCACTGGCCCGGCGGGGTCGGCTTCGGCGGCACTGCTGTCCAGCTATGGCGTGGAAAACATGGTGATAAATGCTATCGCTGGCTGGCCAACACCCCACGCGCCCACATCACCAACCAACGCACGATGGAAGTGTTGCGCGATCTGGGTCCGGAGGTCGAGGCAGAGGCCTATCTGCACGCCACCCCCAAGGATCTGATGGGCAACAACGTGTCTTGCGAAAGCCTGGCGGGTGAGGAACTGGGGCGGTTGCAAACCTGGGGCACCCATCCTTTGTCGGTCGCCGAACATCTGCTGGCGTCGCCGACCCGGATGAACGACCTGCCGCAAACCTTCATGGAGCCATTGCTGTTCAAAACCGCCTGCGCGCGAGGCACCCAGGCTCGGATGTCGACCGAATATCTGCGCCACAGCGAAGGTGAAACGGGTGTCACCACCACCTGTCTGGACCGGCTGACCGGGAAACAGGTGACGATCCGGTCGAAATACCTGATCGGTGCCGATGGTGGCAATTCGCTGGTGGCGGAACCGGCCGGGTTGCCGTTTGAAGGCAGGATGGGGGTCGGTGGCTCGATCAACATCCTGTTCAAGGCGGATCTGTCGCGCTTTGTCGCCCACCGGCCTTCGGTGCTGTACTGGGTGTTGCAGCCGGGTGCCGATGTCGGCGGCATCGGCATCGGCATGGGTGTGGTGCGGATGGTCCGGCCCTGGAATGAATGGCTGGTGATCTGGGGCTATGACATCAGTCAGCCCGCACCCGAAGTCGATGCGGATTTTGCCAAAAAAGTGGTGCGCGATCTGGTGGGTGATCCGGGGCTGGAGATCGACCTGACCTCGGTATCGACTTGGACGGTGAACGACCTGTACGCCACTCATCTGCAGACCAAACGGGTGTTCTGCATCGGCGATGCGATCCACCGCCATCCGCCGTCCAACGGCTTTGGTTCGAATACGTTAATTCAGGACGCGTTCAATCTGGCATGGAAGCTCGCGCATGTTGTAAAAGGTCAAGCGGGTGCTGCGCTGCTGGACAGCTATTCGGTTGAACGTGCGCCAGTGGCGTGCCAGATCGTGACCCGCGCCAACCGTTCGATCGGCGAGTTTGGCCCGATATTCGAGGCACTGGGGCTGACCGACACCGCTGACCCGGTCAAGATGCAGGCCAATATGGAGGCCCGCCATCAGGACACGCCCGCCGCCGAAAAACAGCGCGCCGCCCTGCGCGCCGCCATCGCCTTCAAGAAGTATGAATTCGATTGCCACGGGGTGGAGATGAACCAGCGCTACGGGTCCGGCGCGGTGTGGAGCGATGGCCAGCCCGATCCCGGTTTCGCCCGCGACGCCGAACTGCATTACCAACCCACCACCTGGACCGGCGCACGGCTGCCGCATGTCTGGCTGTTCCGGCCCCCGGGCGACCGGCAACGACGCCATGGGCATCGCGGTGCCGCATTGGGCCGTCGCGCATGATTTCGTTCTGGCCCCGGCCATTGGCGGAATGGCGTAATACGCCGGTTTCAGGTCGCCCCGGACACTGCGTGCTGATGCTTTCAGCCCTATGATTGGGCAAAAGCGGGGGCAAGTGGTGACTTATATAGCAAGGGCAGGGAAAACGGGGCCGGAATGGCCAACCGTTTTCGTGGCTGTGGCGGTCTATCTGCTGTTTGGCCTTGCCACAACGCTGCTGGCGCAGACTTCGATACTGCTGGCGATACTGCTGACCGGGTTGGTCATTGCCCAGTATTCATCGGTGCAACACGAGGTGCTGCATGGCCATCCCTTTGCATCGCAACGGCTGAATGAGGCGCTGGTCTACCCCGGCCTGACCCTGTTTGTACCCTATCAGCGGTTTCGCGACACCCATCTGGCGCATCACCAGGATGAACGCCTGACCGACCCCTATGATGATCCGGAATCGAACTATATGGACCCCGGAGTCTGGCACCGGCTGTCGCGCCCGTTGCAGATACTTCTACGCCTTAACAACCGCTTGGCCGGTCGGCTGCTGGTGGGCTCGTTGCTGTCGACCTGGCGGATGGTTCGGGGGGATTGGGCTGCGGCAAAGGCGGGGGATAAAACGGTCACCCGGGCCTGGCTGCACCATGGCGCAGGGGTGGCGATGGTTTTCGCCTGGCTGCTGGCGACCGGCGACATGCCATTATGGGCCTATGGACTGGCGGCCTATCTTGGCTACAGCCTGTTGAAAATGCGCACTTTTCTGGAACACCGCGCCCATGATCGCGCCTCTGGCCGCACCGTTGTGGTTGAAGACAGGGGGCCACTGGCGCTGCTGTATCTGAACAACAATCTGCATGTGGTGCATCATATGCATCCCAAGGTGGCGTGGTACCGCCTGCCTGCGCTCTATCGGGACAACAAGGACCATTATCTGCGCCGCAACGACCACTATGTCTATCGCAGCTATGCCGAGGTTTTCCGCCGCTATTTCCTGCGCGCCAAAGACCCGGTGCCGCATCCGCTGTGGAAGCAACCGCCGTCCCGCTGAACCGGTCAGGCCGAAAAAGTCAGTGCCAGACCATTCAGGCAATGGCGCTTGCCGGTTGGCTGCGGCCCATCATCGAACACATGGCCGAGATGGCCACCGCAGCGGCGGCAATGCACCTCGGTGCGGGTCGACAACAGGCGCTTGTCGATCCGGGTCCCGATCGCTCCCGGCAAGGCATCATAAAAACTGGGCCAACCGGTGCCGCTGTCAAATTTGGTCTTGGAAGAATAGACTGGCAAGGCACAACCGGCGCAATTGTAGCTGCCTGCGCGGTCCTCTTTCAACAGCGGCGAGGATTCCCCCATCAGGCTGTTGCTGAACGGCTTTTCCGTCGCCTCTTGCCGCAACACCGCATATTGCGCCGGGGTCAGCAGCGCCTGCCATTCGGCATCGCTGTGGCTGACTTCAAAGCTCTCGGCATGGGCATTGCCCCCGAGAAACGGCAGGAACGCGGCAAGAGCGGAGCCTTGCAGGATATGGCGGCGGGTCATCATCATCATGTCCTTTGCAAAAGGCGTGGGCAGGGTGGCAGGACCATCCTGGCAACAGACAGGGGCGAAGGACAATCATTTCCCTGTGACAGCGGCGTGAGGGGGCCGGTTACAACCGGTGAAACACCGGCGCCGACCCTGAATTGTCAAAAAACGGCACGCTGGGGGGCGGTGCCGCCGGATCGGCAAGGGCTGCCACCTCTGCCAGCACGATCTCGGTGATGAACGGCAGATCCAGCCGCGCCACATCGGCCAGACGGATCCAGTGCAGATCGCGCAATTCGTCTGACGCCAGCGAGAAATCGTCGGGGTCGCCGATGATCCCTGCGGCATCGGCCAGAAAGAACCGGGCATCAAAGCGGCGCGGGTTGCCGGGGGGGGTGATGGCGCGAAACACGAAATGCAGCGCCTGCCCCGAGGGGCGGTGGCCGGTGGCGGCAAAGCTTTGCCAATCGGGCGGCGGGTCGGGCCAGACCTGCGGTGTACCCAGGATCAGCCCCGCCTCTTCCCACAGTTCACGGATGGCGGCGGCGGCAATCTGATCCGGGTGGGCGGTGGAGCGGATCTGCAACCGGGCGTGGCATTCCGGGGCCAATGGTGCAGCCAGGGCTGCGGCCCGGTCAGCGTCATCCACAGCGCCACCCGGAAACACGAACTTGTCCGGCATGAACACCGCCTGGGTGCCGCGCTGCCCCATCAGAACCGAAGGGCCATTGGCCCCGCGCCGGTACAGGATCACCGTGGCGGCATCGCGTATCGGTGGTTCCTGCATGTCGCAATGCCCCGCATCACCGGCGGCAGCGGCCAGATCAGCCGGGCACCGAACCAAAGCCATGCATCCGCTTGGCCCATTGTATCGCCACCATCACCCCCTTGAGGCGCGGAAGCAAGAACAGTGACAGCGCGACGGTGCCCACGGTAAACAGGGTGAACAGCGTCATCGGATCGGGGCGGAACCTGACAAAAGTCCACAGCAGGGCGGGTGCCATCAGGTGGCCGACGATCAGGATCGTCAGGTAGGCGGGGCCATCGTCTGCCCGCTGGTGATGCAACACCTCGCTGCAGACCGGGCAGGCGTCACGCACCTTCAGATAGCCCGACAGTATCGGTCCTGCACCGCAATTCGGGCATTTGCGCCGCCAGCCGCGCAGCATGGCTGGGCGCAGCGGGCGGTCTGCCGCAGTATCCGGGAAAATGGCGGTGGAGAGGTTGGTCATGGCAGGCGGCTTTGTGTTGGGGGCGGAACCGGGCGCAAACCACGCGGCATTGGTCCTGAAGCGCCCCCCTTACACTCAATCGACATCGCCGACAGCGGCAAAGCCCTGCTTGCGTCGCCATGTCGCGTCGCCATGTCGCGTCGCACGGTGCCGGCAGCTTTCCGGTGTGCCGGAACTTTTTGCACCTGTTGGCGACGGAAGCGCAGGGCAGCGGCGTTTGATTGATACATCGCAGCCAAATCGGCGCGAACAGCAATGGATGGAGACCAGAATGACCCTTTCGCGCAAAACCGGTATCAGCGCCGCACTGGCTGTTGCTTTGGCCGCTGCGGCGGTAACGCTGCCAGTGATGTTGCAGGCGCGCGGCATGTCAGGCATCGGCGACGGCCCCGGCATGATGCCGGGCTTTGACCAGTTTGATGCCGACAAGGATGGCAAGGTGACCGAAGCCGAAGTGGCGGCGTTTCGCACCAACATGGTGGCGGGTGCCGATGCCAACAAGGATGGCTTGGTGAGCGTCGAAGAACTGACCGCGCATGAAGTCAAGATGATCGATACCATGGCGGCCCGGCACGCCGCCCGCCGGATCACCGATCAGGATGCCAATGGCGACGGCAAGCTGAGCGCCGAAGAGATGCTGGCGGCACCGATGCCTGCGGCGATGTTTGACCGGCTGGATACCGATGGCGATGGTGCCGTGACCGAGGCAGAGTTTGACGAGGCCCGGGCCCAGATGCAGGACCATGGCCGTGGCATGGGCCACGGCAAAAGTGTCATGGGGCATGGCTTCTTGCGGGGTGGGCACGGCGCACAGGCCGACGGTTCCGACGACAACTGAGCCTGCGAACCCGGCGCTCTGTCACACGGCGCGCCGGGAATTGCCACACCACCGTGATCGGGATAGGCCTTGGGCAGGATGAACATGCCTTTTGATGCCCAAAGCGACGTTTCGGATGATGCGCTCTTGGTGCTGTTTGCCAATGGCGATCCGATGGCGGCGCGCCTGTTGACCCTGCGGCTGACACCGCGGATTCTGGCCTTTGCCCAGCGGATGCTGGGCAACCGCGCCGAAGCCGAGGACGTGGCGCAAGAGGCGATGCTGCGGCTGTGGCGTGTCGCCCGCGACTGGCGGCAGGATCAGGCAAAGGTCTCGACCTGGTTGTTTCGGGTGACATCGAACCTGTGTACCGACCTGTTGCGCCGCCGCCGGTCGGTGCCGCTGGACGGCATTGCCGAACCCGAAGATGGCCACCCCGGTGCCTTGGCCGGGATGATTGATCAGGATCGCGCCAAGGCGCTGGATCAGGCGCTGAAGCTGTTGCCGGACCGGCAGCGGCAAGCGGTGATCCTGCGGCATCTGGAGGGGTTCACCAACCCCGAGATTGCCGAAATGATGGACATCGGGGTTGAAGCTGTGGAAAGCCTGACGGCACGCGGCAAACGAAGCCTGGCACTGGCGCTGTCCGGACGACGAGAGGAACTGGGTTATGACGCGGAATGAGGACGCCATGCCGGATGCAAAGCTGACGTCGCTGCCCGATCCGGCGCAGAGGACCGCCGATGATGCCATGCTGGCCGGGTTTTTCAGCGCCGGGATGGGGCATGCCGCGCCGCCGGATGCGGTGCTGCTGGCGCGGATACTGGATGCCGGGTTGGCGGAACAGGCGGCGATTGCCCGTTTGCGCGAACCATTCGCCCGAGGTGGCACCAGCGCCGCCGCACCCCGCAGCTTTGCCGGGTGGCTGGCCGGTCTGGGCGGCTGGGGGGCTGTAACCGGGTTGGCCACCGCAACGGTTGCCGGCATCTGGCTGGGGTTCAGCCCGCCAACCGGGCTGGCAGAACTGGCCGATGGTGTTCTGGGCACCAGCCTGTCGGGCAGCAGTGGCACGATTGATCTGGTCGATCTGTTGCCGGCCTTTGAATCCTATCTGACGGAGGGGTAAGCCGTGACTGACCAAGAGCCTGTGACCCAAACCGGTGCCGGCGCGCCCCCGCTGCCGACCCCGCTGCCGCCCCCGCCAAAGGCATCCCGCCGCTGGCTGCTGCCGGTATCGCTGGCGCTGAACCTGCTGGTTGCCGGCATTGTCGGCGGTGCCGCAGTGCGCCACGCCCTTGGCGATGGTAGGCCGATGATGGTGCGGGATCTGGCCTTTGGCCCCTTTACCGAGGCTTTGTCTCCCGAAGATCGCGCGGAACTGCGCCGGTCCTTCCTGTCGCGAGCCGGTGATCTGCGCGACTTGCGCCCCGAAAGCCGCACCGATTTCAATGGCTTGCTGGTGGCGCTGCGGGCAACGCCGTTTGATCTGGGGGCGGTCAGAGACCTGATGGCTGCCCAGAGTGACCGGATGGCAGAACGGCTGGGGCTGGGCCGGGACCTGCTGGTTGAACGGATCGCCGCCATGTCGGATGCCGAACGCTCCGCCTTTGCCGGACGGCTGGAGGCGGCAATGCAGCACCGGCCCGGTGACGGCGAGCGCGACTGACCGGGGTGCAAGAGCCCGCAGTGATTGGGGGCCTGCAGGGAATGGGGGCCTGCAGTGATTGGGCGGCAACCGTGCCTGGTCCCTGCCGGGGGAACAATCCCGTTTTGGCCGTGGCCGATCGGGTTTCAGGCCATGTTCCGGCTGGTGATCACCTGATTGCGGCCGTCGGTCTTGGCCATCAGCATGGCGTGATCGGCCCGGTCGATCAGAGCCTGAACCTCCGGCTGACCGAGGCTCTCCGGGGCACCTGACCGGTTCAGCCCGATCTCGCCCCCCAGCGCCAGCCCGATCGAGATGGTAACCGGCACATCCGGCCCGCCGGTGATGCTGACCGGGCGTTCGGCGATCACGTGGCGCAGCCGTTCAGCGGCGATTTCGGCCTGGGCCAATGGGGTATCCGGCAGCACCACCAGAAACTCTTCGCCACCAATCCGCGCCACCATGTCAACCGGGCGCAGATTGTCGCGCAGGCGGGTGGCCACATCCACCAGCACCGCATCCCCAACCGCATGGCCCCAGGTATCGTTGACGGATTTGAAACGATCCAGATCGAGGATCATCACCGCAAAGGCGCGCCCGGTCTGCTGCGCCCGTTCGGCAATCCGCGCCACATGCGGCATGGCATAGCGCCGGTTATAAAGGCCAGTCAGCGGGTCCACCACCGCAGCCCGCAACCCGTCGCGCATCGAAGCGCGCAGGCGGTCGGCCTGATCCTTGCGGCGCAGCTGCGTGTTCAGCCGCAGCGCCATTTCACGCGGGTCCGACCCGGCGGTGATCAGATCATTTGCCCCCAGATCCAGCGCCATGACGGCGGCGGCATCCTGGCCCGGCTGCACCAGAATGCAGATCGCGGCATGCCGGGTGCCAGACCGGCTGCGCAATTCGGACATCAGGTGCAACCCGCTGCTGCTACCCTCCGGACCTGCCGCAATCAAAAACACATCCGGCACCATGGACTGGCTCGGCTCAGACTGGACCGGTCCAGATTGACCCGGTTCAGATTGGCCCGGTTCAGATTGGCCCGGTTTAGATTGGCCCGGTTTAGATTGGCCGGTAATGGCAAGGGCCTGTTGCCGGTCGAGAATCACCATGTTTGCCGACAGATGCGGCTTCAGCCTGCGCCGCCACGCCATCGCCTCTTCCGGTGACCCGGCAACCAGCGCCACCGTCCCCTGCGGTTCAAATCCGGCGGTCGGTTCGGCAAAACCCAGGTCGCGCCAGATGGTATCGCGCAGTCGCAGTTCATTTTCGGTTTCACGCGCCCGCAGCAGGCTGCGAATGCGCGCGGGCAGGATCATTTCATCATGCGATTTGGTCATGAATTCATCGGCACCGGCTTCCAGGGCGCGCACCCGCGACTCGATGTCTGACAGCGCGGTCATCATGATGACAGGGATGTCACGGCAGGCCGGATCAGCCTTCAGTCGACGGCACACCTCAATCCCGTCAATTCCGGGCAACAGCAGGTCCAGCAGGATAAGGTTGGGATTGTGACGACGCGCCAATTGCAAAGCTTCTTCGCCGGTTTCGGCCTGCAAGGTTTCATAGCAGGCCTCAACCAGTTTGACCTTCAGGACGATGCGGTTTGTTGCAACATCGTCAACAATCAGGATAGTCCCTGACAAGGGCGGTCTCCATTGATAAGCGGGTTCATGAGCACAAACTCTGGCTGCGATAGGTTAAGAAATCCTTTCCATTCTTTAACGGATAGCGGATTTTGACTGGTCAGTCAGCGCATTGGAGGGCGAAGATGGGGCGTGAGCAAGAAGCCGCCGAAGTGATCGGCCTGCAGGCGCTGGCCTGGCTGGCGGGAAATGAAGAGCTGTTCCCGGCGTTCCTGTCCGCCAGCGGTGCCAGCCCGGATAGTTTGGCGGCGCGGGCATCCGAACCGGCGTTTCTGATCGCTGTTCTGGATTTCCTGATGATCGAAGATGCCTGGCTGATCGGCTTTTGTGATTCCATCGGCCTGCCCTATGACGCGATTGACCGTGCCCGCCAATCGCTGCCCGGCGGGGCCAGAGTCCATTGGACCTGACGGCCCCTTGCAACCGGCTTGCAACCCAGGTCCCCATGCGCCAGTTTCGCCTCACAGCATGAGGGGGGATCATGGCGGCATTGCGCGGCATCCTGTTTGACAAGGATGGCACCCTGTTCGATTTTCATGCGACATGGAGCAGCTGGTCAGCCGATCTGGTGTTCAGCCTTGCCAACGGCAGTATCGACAAGGCGGGGGATCTGGCCCGGGCCATTGGCTTTGATCTGGCCACCCGCCGGTTTCACCCCGGCAGCCCGGTCATTGCCGGAACCCCGCCGGAAATCGCCGAAGCGCTGCTGCCGCATCTGCCGGGTCGGGCGCTTGGCGATCTGGTGGCGCAGATGAATGGCCTGGCGGCAGAGGCCCGCATGGCACCGGCGGTACCGCTGACACGGCTGTTGCAGGCGCTGCGGCGGCGCGGGTTGCGGCTGGGGCTTGCCACCAATGACGGTGAAAAGCCGGCCCGCGCGCATCTGGCCTCGGTCGGGATTGCCGACCTGTTCGACTATATTGCCGGATCGGATTCCGGCCACGGCGGCAAACCGCATCCGGGGATGCTGCTGGCCTTTGCCGCCGCCGAAGGGCTGGCACCGCATCAGGTGGCGATGGTGGGTGATTCCACCCATGATCTGATCGCCGGACGCGCCGCAGGCATGGCCACGGTTGCGGTATTGACCGGACCCGCCGGGGCGGAGGAGCTGGCACCGCTGGCCGACGTGGTGCTGCCGGATATCGGCCATTTGCCGGACTGGCTGGACAGCCGGACCTGATCACCAAGGCCCGCCAGCGCACCATGGCAATCCATCCATAGCCGAAAACGACGCAATCCGGTCGGGAACGGAAAGCCATTGCGCAGTCTGGCGGTGTCTCTTGAGCGAAACCGGAACCGGAGGCACCAGATGAGCGATGATGCAGTGCGCAAAAAGCGCGCAGGCGGGCGCGCCGGGAACCGGGGCCGTGCCGGGTCCGCCGCGATTGACCAGATGCCCTGGCGGCTGCCGGTCAACCCGGATCGCCCCACCGAGCCGCTTGGCCCCGACGGGGTGATGGCGATTCACAAGGGCTGTCTGCGTATCCTCAAGGAGCTTGGCATCGAGTTTCTGAACCCCGAAGCGGTTGCGATCTTCAAAAAGGCCGGGTGCCGGGTCGATGGCACCAATGTGCGGATGGATGAGGATTTCCTGATGGAAATGTTGCGCCATGCCCCGCGGCAATTCACCATCACCCCGCGCAACCCGGACCGCGAGATCATCATCGGCGGCAAATACATGACCTTTGTCAACGTCTCGTCGCCGCCGAACTCGTGGGATCTGGAACGCGGCAAACGGTCGGGCGATTTTGCGACCTTCCGCGAGTTCATCAAGCTGACGCAGTATTTCAACTGCATCCACATCGCCGGTGGCTATCCGGTGGAACCAATCGACATCCACGCCTCGGTGCGCCATCTCGATTGCCTGTATGAAAAGCTGACACTGACCGACAAGGTGGTGCATGCCTATTCGCTGGGGGCCGAACGGGTCGAAGATGTGATGGAGATGACCCGACTGGCCGGGGGGCTAAGCCACAGCGCCTTTGAAGCCAAGGCGCGGATGTATACCAACATCAACTCGGTCAGCCCGCTGAAGCATGATTATCCGATGCTGGATGGCGCAATGCGGCTGGCGCGGCGCGGGCAGGCGGTGGTGGTGACCCCTTTTACCCTGGCAGGGGCGATGGCGCCGGTGACGATGTCGGGCGCTGTGGCGCTGAGTCTCGCCGAAGGGCTGTCGGCGATTGCGTTGCTGCAATATATCAACCCCGGTTGCCCGGTGGCGATCGGCACCTTTACCTCCAACGTCGATATGCGGTCAGGTGCCCCGGCCTTTGGCACCCCGGAGTATATGCGCGCCACCCAGATGACCGGGCAAATGGCACGGTTCTATGGCTTGCCGCTGCGGTCATCGGGGGTGTGTGCCGCCAATGTCCCCGACGGTCAGGCGATGTGGGAAACCTGCAACAGCCTGTGGGCCGCCGTGCAATCCGGCACCAACATGGTCTATCACGCCGCCGGTTGGCTGGAAGGCGGGCTGATCGCCAGCCCGGAAAAGTTCGTGATGGATTGCGAAGTGTTGCAGATGATCCAGCGCTATTTTGAAGAAGCAACTTTTGCCACCACCGAAGATGACATTGCCTTTGATGCGATCAAGGAGGTTGGGCCGCAAGGCCACTATTTCGGCTGCGCCCATACTCAGGAGCGTTATTCCACCGCGTTTTACGCCCCGATCGCGTCAGACTGGCGCAACTATGAGGCATGGCAGCTGGATGGCTCGGTCTGGACAGCGGAGCGTGCCCACCGGATCTACAAATCGATTCTGGAAGAGTTCGAGGAACCGGCGATGGATGGCACCCACCGCGAGGCGCTGCAGGCTTTTGTTGCAAAACGCAAGCAGGAAGGCGGCGCACCGACGGATTTCTAGGCATTCCCTGGAGGATTCCGGTGGATAGCGCAGGGTCGGCTGGCCGGTATTTGCAACTCCTTAACTCCCACAAGGCTAGGTCTTGCGGGAGGTAATGGAACCCGGAAATGCATGGCCTGATCAACCGCTCCATCCAGTGTTTTATCGGCGACACCTACGGGCCGCAGGCCTGGAAACAGATCGCGGATGCCGCCGGGGTCGGTGCCGACGGCTTTGAAGCGATGCTGACCTATGACGATCCGGTGTCCTATGCCGTTCTGGATGCGGCGGCCGAGCGGCTGTCGCGGTCGCGCGACAGCATTCTGGAGGATCTGGGGACCTATCTCGTCTCCCATCCCAATACCGAACCGCTGCGCCGCTTGCTGCGCTTTGGCGGTGTGACCTTTGTGGAGTTTCTGCATTCACTGGATGATCTGCAGGGTCGGGGCCGGATGGCGTTGCCGGACCTTGATCTGCCATCGCTGGAACTGCTGGAACATACGCCGGATCGGTTCACCCTGCAGTGCCGGTCACGCAATCCGGGGTTGGGGCATGTGATTGTCGGGGTATTGCGGGCGATGGCGGATGATTATGGCGCGCTGGCAATGCTGGATTATCAGGGGATGCGCGACGGCGTTGAACTGATTTCCATCGACCTGCTGGATCAGAGCTTTGCCGAAGGGCGGCGGTTTGATTTGGCGCGTGGATCGTTTTCATGATGGATGGCGGTAGTCCCAGCCATGGGCTGAGTCTGGACCCCGAGGTTGTCGGACACCTGATGCCGATGCATCTGGTGGTCAGCCCGACCGGCCATATCCGCAGTGCTGGCCCGACGATGGCCAAGATTTGCCGCAGCACCAACCTGATCGGTGCGCGGTTTCTGGAGCTGTTCGAATTGCGCCGCCCACGCCATGTCACCACCATGAGCGACCTGCTGCATGGCGGCGGCAGCCGGATGACCCTAGCGCTGCGCCTGCCCCCAAAGACCAGTTTCAAGGGCATCGCGGTGCCCTTGGTGTCGGGTCAGGGCCTGTTGGTCAACCTGTCATTCGGCATCGCCCTGGCCGATGCCGTGCGCGACCATCACCTGTCGGATTCAGATTTTGCCCCGACCGACCTGACCGTTGAAATGCTGTACGTGATCGAGGCGAAAACCGTGGTGCTCAGCGAACTGCACCGGTTGAACCGCCGCCTGCACGGCGCCAAGCAAGAGGCGGAGGCGCTGGCGCTGACCGATGCGGTCACCGGCCTTGGCAACCGGCGCGCCATGGGGATCGCGCTGGACCGGATGGCCCGGTCGCGGCTGCCGTTCAGCGTGATGAACATGGATCTGGATTTCTTCAAACAGGTCAATGACACGCTGGGCCATGCTGCAGGTGATTTCGTGCTGGATCAGGTGGCGCGGATCCTGTGTGCGGAAACCCGGGGCACCGATACGGTGGCGCGGGTTGGTGGCGATGAGTTTGTGCTGATTTTTCCGGAACTGACTGATCAATCCAGACTGACATCGCTGGCCTTGCGTATCCTGAAACGGCTGGAAGTACCGATGGATTTCGACGGCAAGCCCTGCCGGATTTCCGCCAGCATCGGCACCACGCTATCGACCCAATATGAGGCACCAATTCCGGAACAGATGCTCAACGATGCTGACCGGGCTTTGTACGAATCCAAACGGCGGGGCCGCAGGCAGGTCACCGCCTTTACCGATGATCTCGGAGCCGAACCGGAAAACTGAATGCCCCGCCCCGGAGGCCCTTTTCCCCGGCTGGGAATAGAGGCATGATCGCGTCCCATACCAGGGGGCACACCAGATGAAAGTGTTTTTCAGCGAAGATCACCGGCTGCATTTTCCGCAGGCCGAACTGTCTGGCGGCCAGTTTGTCACCCCTTATGAACGGCCCTCGCGCATCGAATATGTGCTGGCGCGGCTGAAAGAACGCGGGATGCGCGATCTGGTGGCACCGGGGCCGGTCGATAGGGCTGCCATCGGCGCCATCCACGACGCTGACTTTCTGACCTTTTTGGAAAGCGCCTATGCCGACTGGAAAGCCGCGGGCTGTGGCGGTGAGGTGATTGCCTGTGGCATGCCAACCCGCCGGATGCAGATGGGGCGGGTGCCGCGCAATATCGACGGCAAGGTCGGCTATTACAGCCATGCCTCCGAAACCGCGATCACCGGTGGCACCTGGGCTGCTGCGCTGTCATCCGCGGCTTCGGCGCAATCGGCGCAGCGCCATGTCGCCGCCGGTGCCCGCGCTGCCTTTGCCCTGTGCCGCCCACCCGGGCATCACGCCACCTCGGACCAGTACGGCGGCTACTGCTTTTTGAACAACGCCGCGATTGCCGCCCAGATGTTTCGCGAAAACGGCGCACGGGTCGCTGTTCTGGACATCGATTTTCACCATGGCAATGGCACCCAGGATATCTTTTACCACCGCGACGATGTGTTTTTTGCCAGCCTGCATGGCGCACCCGAGGATGCCTATCCCTATTTCCTCGGCTATGCCGATGAAATCGGTGCCGGCAAGGGCGCCGGGTTCAACGCCAACTACCCGATGCTGCCCGGCACCGACTATGGACTTTGGTCACAGGCGCTTGAGGATGCGATGGCCCGGATCCGGGCGTTTGGGGCCGAAGCGCTGGTGGTGTCTTTGGGGGTCGATGCTTTCAAGGATGATCCAATCAGCTTTTTCGAGCTGGACTCGCCTGATTTCTTCGAAGCCGGGCGACGGATCGGCAAAATGGGGCTGCCGACGCTGTTCTGCATGGAAGGTGGCTATGCGATCGAGGCGGTGGGGATCAATGCGGTGAATGTGCTGGAAGGCTTTGAAGATGCGTGAGGTTACCGTTGCCGCCACCCAGTTCGCCTGCAGCTGGGACCTGCCCGCCAATGCCGACAAGGCCGAGGCGCTGATCCGGCAGGCGGCGGGGCAGGGCGCCGGGCTGGTTCTGCTCCAGGAACTGTTCGCCACCCCCTATTTCTGCATCACTGAGCGGCCAGAGTTCTTTGATCTGGCGCTGCCGTTCGCTGGGCACCCGCTGGTGGCGCGGTTTTCGGCGCTGGCCCGTGAACTGGGGGTGGTGCTGCCGATCAGCTTTTTTGAACGGTCGGGGCAGGCGCATTTCAATTCGGTGGCGATTGCCGATGCCGATGGCACCGTGCTGGGGCTCTATCGCAAAAGCCATATCCCGCAGGGGCCGGGCTATGAGGAGAAGTATTATTTCAGCCCCGGCGACACCGGCTTTCGGGTTTGGGACACCGCTGTCGGGCGGATCGGCGTTGGCATCTGCTGGGACCAGTGGTTCCCCGAATGCGCCCGCGCCATGGCGCTGATCGGGGCGGAAATGCTGCTGTATCCCACCGCGATCGGGTCAGAACCGCCGGTGCCGGGCTATGACAGTGCCCCGCACTGGCAGATCTGCATGCGCGGTCATGCCGGGGCCAACATCATGCCGGTGGTCGCCTCGAACCGCATTGGCCGCGAAGTGGCTTCGGAGGGGCGCGAGGTGAGGTTTTACGGCTCCAGTTTCATTGCCGATCAGACCGGGCAATTGGTCGCCCCGACGGGGCGGGAGGAGGAGGCGGTGATTTTGGCGCGGTTCGATCTGGACGAGATTGCGGCGCTGCGCAGGAGTTGGGGGATTTTCCGTGACCGCCGGGTGGATCTGTATGGCGCGGTGATGGGGTTGGGGGGGTAGGCCGGGGCAGGTTCTGAACCGATGTCTTGTGGCACTGCGGCCGGGGGGGGGGGGGGGGGGGGGGGGGGGGGGGGGGGGGGGGGGGGGGGGGGGGGGGGGG